>JAZNEH010000128.1:0-2107 GCA_045588515.1 Eubacteriales bacterium | reverse complement strand
CTACGATCCGACTTTTTAAAACATTGGAAACAGTTAGATCGTTTTTAAGGCCACATTCCGAAGAAATAGCATCTGCAGCCTGCAAATATGCGCGAACAAGATTGAAATCCACTTTAGCATCCAATGCAGCGCCGGATTGGCTTTTTTCGGTGTGGAAATAAACATCCACCTTGCCACGAGTGATGGTTTCAGCAATTCGATTTTTAATGGGCGCCTCTAAAAATGCATATTCTTTATAGATACGAGATGAAAAATCAAAAAAACGATGATTGACAGACTTGATATCGATGGTAAAATCCAGACCACCAAAGGAACCTGTTCCACGGCCAAAGCCGGTCATACTATAAACAGCCATTTTAAACCTCTCTTTATATTTTATTATAATATAATATCACATTTTATAAATTTGTCAATATAAAAGCGCCGTTTTACAACGGCGCTCAGTCACAATATTAATTTCCGATTCGAAAACCGTTTTCATTTCGCAAGCCTCTTGAATTTGTGAACGTCACGAACTTAATGGAATAAAAATCGCAAACAATATAATTCTTACTTCTCGGCTCATAAAGTGTGATAAAACTCATTCCAACATCATAGAGAATTCCCTCTTTTCGCACCAAATTTTGAGTGCCGATCAAAAAATCAATTAAGCAATATTCTCCGATATTTTGTTGCAATGCTCTCTGCCAAGAATTTGCGAACCCTTGTAAACTGTCATTCTCTTGCATATTATTCATCCCATTCATACCATTCAATTCATCTGCCATCAAAAAATCCTCCTAAAAATTATGTAAACTCATAAAGATCCGTGGGGTTATAAAAGCAATGATCCCGATAGCGCCCGATTAAGTATCCAACCTCCGACGGAAAATTTTGCCTGCAACTGTTACTAAATGGATTATAAAACCATAATGCCTCCCCCAAACCAGGCAATCGATTCCCCGCAATGGCCCAATCTGCAATATCATAATGAATATCCGTTGGCCGCATATTATAGATATTCTGCGGATTATAGCGCCCATTTTCCTCATCTGTTGCGCAAGCAAATTGTCCGGGTTGAAAAATAACATTTTGAATGCTTCCGTTCCCAATACGAGCATATTCGCCAACTGGAAAATGAACCCGATTCATCACAACACTGGCAACTGCCCGCATTCCGATATCACCCTCGCCGCCGGCCTCGCACTGAATCAAGCGTGCCAATAATTCACGGTCCGAAAAGGCCATCAAAATCACCTCCTCAACGTATTCTATTCTAATTGTTTTCGGAATATAACAGAACCCCTGCGAACAAACGTCGCAGGGGTTCTGTAATGTTATTTTACTTTACACCTAATCTCTTTAAATACTGCCCGGTAAAACTATTTGCGCAAGCAGTAATTTCCTCAGGCGTGCCGGCAGCAACAACCGTTCCGCCCCGCTCGCCGCCTTCCGGGCCCAAATCGATAATATAGTCAGCCGTTTTTATGACATCCAAATTGTGTTCTATCACCAAAACGGTATTCCCGGCATCTACCAAACGGTGCAATACGGTGATGAGCATCTGCACATCCGCCGTATGCAAACCAGTGGTGGGTTCATCCAGAATATAAATCGTTTTTCCGGTAGATCGGCGGGCCAATTCTGTTGCCAATTTTACCCGCTGGGCTTCTCCACCCGAAAGAGTGGTAGAAGGTTGTCCGATTTTAACGTAAGAAAGGCCCACGTCATAGAGTGTTTGCAGTTTTCGATGAATTTTGCTATGGTTTTCAAAGAAATCCAGCCCTTCTTCCACCGTCATATCCAAAACGTCTGCAATAGATTTATCTTTGTATTTCACTTCCAGCGTTTCCCGGTTATATCGTTTCCCCTTGCAAACTTCACAAGGAATATACACATCCGGCAAAAAATGCATCTCAATGCATATTATACCATCTCCCTGACACGCCTCACAACGGCCTCCACGAACATTAAAAGAAAACCGACTGGCATTATAGCCTCTGGCTTTTGCACCATTAGTAGAGGCAAAAAGTTCGCGAATATCTGTAAATACAGAGGTATAAGTGGCGGGATTGGAGCGTGGGGTTCTTCCAATTGGCGATTGATCGATGTCGATGATCTTATCCAG
>JAZNEH010000127.1:0-4000 GCA_045588515.1 Eubacteriales bacterium | reverse complement strand
GCAGGATCTCCTTTTCGGTCATGGTCTGGCAGTTGATGGGCACCACCGGCACACCATAGGCGTCGGTCAACTCCTTCGCCATCTGCTGCGTGGCGGGAGCATACGGATCCACCGCGTTAAGCAGCACCGTGAAGGGTTTTCCCAACTCCTTCAGTTCCCGTACCACCCGTTCCTCCGCCACTCCCGGTAGTTTTTCCAACCAGGTGCAACAGTTAGCCAACGATATGGGCTATAAATATTGGTATTTTTCCAAGACCATTGAGACGGACGGCGGTGCATATGGCCATGGGGTTATGAGCAAATACCCCATCAAGGATAGCCAGACCATCTTCTTCAACGCCCAAAAGGATGAGAAACGGAATATGGAACGGCACGTATTAGACGTGGACGGCACCGAACTGATCTTCTACAACACCCACTTGAACGGTACCTTCTTTGATCAGTTTGAAGAAGTGGTTGCCGCCATGGAAGAGGATTATGCGGACGGTAAATACATAATGCTTACCGGAGACTTCAATATTCCTTACTCCAATATGTCCGGCAGGTTGGATACTAATAAATTCCTGCCCCTGAATGGTGACGAAACCTTCAGTTTTGGTGTAGCAAAACACACCAAGATTGATAATATCATCATTTCGAGAAATATCAAAGATTATTACTTTGATGAATCTGTGGGCCACGGGATCCGGGTTATTCCCGATCCGAAGGAATTATCCAGTGACCACCCGATGGTTTATTCCCACATTAAATTGCCCGAGAAATAAGCAATATAACGAACTGCCCTTTCGCTTTTGCGAAAGGGCAGTTTCCATTTTAATCGTAGGGGTCGGCGATTTCGACGACCCAGAGGGTTTGATGAGATTTTAGCAGGGGTCGGAAACCGCCGTCCCCTACAAGGTATTTTTCAATTTTGTTCAAAATAAAATCAGCCCTGCGGGAGGTCGTTTATTCCCGCAGGGCCGTCGTTTTCAATTGCAATTGCCCAAATTGTCCCTTGGGGGACACGCAAACTCCGCTGAGTTCGCGGAAGGAGAAGATTATACACGCCTTTGGCGTGATGCTATACAACCTTGCGGTTGATGATATACGCCCTAACGGGCGATGATATACAGCCTAACGGCTGATCGAAGCTGATCGCTCCGTGGAGGGGGTTCAGTTTTCCAATACTGCTAAAGCGCATTTGATACCGTCCACTGCCGAAGTGGTGATTCCGCCGGCATAGCCGGCTCCTTCCCCGGCGGGATAAAGGCCCTTCACAACACTTTGGAAATCCGGATTGCGCAAAATCCGCACCGGCGAGGAACTGCGGCTTTCCACCCCGGTTAATACCCCATCCGGCAGGGCGAATCCCCTCAATCGCCGATCCAAAACAGGGATGGCCTCTGCCATTGCCGCACCCACAAAATCCGGCAAAATTTCCCGCAGATTGCAGGGGGTTACACCCGGCCGATAACTAGGCCGCACCGATCCAAAACCCGTTGAAGGGCGATTTTGCAGAAAATCTTCGATCCGCTGGGCCGGCGCAAAATAATTTCCTCCGCCGGCGGCGAAGGCCGCTTGCTCCAACTGCTCCTGGAAATAAACGCCGTCAAGCGGATCCTTTTCAAAATAATCGTCCGGCTGAATTCCCACCAAAAGGGCACTATTGGCATTTTCCTCTGCCCGGGCATGATAGCTCATCCCGTTGGTAACAACCCCACCCTTCCGGCTGGCGGCGGCCACCACAACCCCGCCGGGGCACATACAGAAGGTATAGACCCCCCGCCCCGATTGGGTATGGTAAGATAATTTGTAATCAGCGGCGCCCAGATAGCGGGCATATTCGCCATATTGACTTTGGTTGATTAAGGATTGAGGATGCTCGATCCGGGCTCCAACCGAAAAGGCTTTAGGCTCCATAGGGATTCCCTTTTCCTTCAACATTCGGAAAGTATCCCGGGCACTATGGCCGATGGCTAAGATCAGATGCTCGGTTTCATAACGTTCCTTGCCCAGAACCCCGGCGATGCGCCCTTCTTCTATCATCACGTCCTGCATGAGTTCTTCAAAGTGGATTTCTCCGCCCAGAGCCAAAATTTCCTGCCGAATCCCCCTCACCACTTCCCGCAGACGGTCGGTTCCGATATGGGGCTTGGCATCGCAGAGGATCTCCGGCGGGGCGCCGTGGGCGGCAAAAACTTCAAACACCCAGCGGCACAAAGGATCATTGACGCCGGTATTCAATTTTCCATCCGAAAAGGTTCCGGCTCCCCCTTCGCCGAACTGCACATTGGAGTTTTCATTCAGTTCGCCGCCGGCCTGAAATCGGGCGATATCTTCCATTCGGCCTTCAATGGATTTCCCCCGCTCCAACAAAATGGGCCGGGCACCGGCCTTCGCCAAAACCAAGGCCGCAAATAGGCCAGCCGGCCCGCATCCGATCACAATGGGGCGTTTGGCAAATTTTCGCCGGGGAATGGATAATTCCGCCCTTGGCGCAAAAGTTTCGCCCTTCCGCAACGCCTCAACCGTATATTGATAGCAAACGGGCATTTTCCTGGCATCCACCGAGCGGCGGAGCAACCGCCATTCTGCCGGGCGGAAGCCGGCGGCTTTTTTAATTTTTTGTTGCAACATTTCCGGGGTGTGGTCTACCGGTAGCCGAATTCCCTGCAGAATCATTGGGGCGCTCCTCCTTTTCCGATATTATGTTCCCTATTATATAGAGAAAAACTAACTCCGTCAAGAAAAAAGCACCATTGTGTTAAAAGAAAACAACAAAAAAACTTTACTTTTAATTATTATATAATAGTGCTAAAAAGGAGTGAAATGCCCCGAGGGTTTGAAAGGAGATTAACATGGATTATTCAAAACACCTCAAAATTGCATCCTTCAACATTAAGTGCGCTTGGTATAGTAGCCAGTGGGACGAAGTTTGCGCCGAGATCAAAAAAATCAATGCCGACGTGATCGGGATTCAGGAATGTGACGTGAACACCAAGCGGAGCGGCGAAGGCAACCAGATGGAAAAATTAGCCAAAGAATGTGGCTATCCCTATTGGTATTTTTCTGCCACTCTGGAAAGTTATCAAGGCGGCCAATACGGCCACGGCATTATGAGCAAATATCCCATCACCGATAGCCAAGTAACCTTCTTTGAAAATCAGCACGGCGAGATCCGCAACGTGGAGCGCCACGAGATCGACGTGAACGGCAAGAAACTTTGCTTCTATAATACCCACTTAGCCAGCAGCCCCGAGCAATACGACGAGATTCAAGCGATGATGGACAAAGACGAATACCCCATCTTGGTGGGCGATCTGAACCTGAAGTGCGACGCCCTGATCGGCCATATGGATACCGACCGCTATATCACCCTGAACGGCGGCGGCGAATACGACGATTATAAACCCACCTTCCCTATGGGCGATAACCCCCGTTCCCCCATCGACCATATCATCGTTTCCAAATCTCTGGATCATTATTGGGAAGAAGATACCCATACCGGGATCATTGTGAATCATTCCCCCTGGAGCGATCATAATATGATCTATTCCTATATCCAATTCAAAAAATAAGGAGTTCCTTTATGAAACGCTCATTGATACGTAAAATCGCTTTGCTGACCGTTTGCGCTCTGCTATTGGTTTGCGCCCTTTCGGCCTGCGCAACCAGCGGAAATAACGATATTGAAGCCGTTACCGATGAGGAAATCAGCGGCACCAATACCCCAAAAAACGATGCGGTTGAAAATGCAGCCCCTGAAAAAATAGATGAAAACGCCGATCCTATTATCGAAGAACCCAAAGAGGACGAAAAAGAGCCGGAAAAGGAACCCGAAAAGGAATCGGAGAAAGAGCCGGAAAAGGAGCCTGAAAAAGAGCCCCCTATGGTAGAATAGAAGAAACTACCATAGGGGGAATTTGTATGCCAAGAGAATATCATCACATTCAATACTACGAAAAAGAAATAATGGAATTAAAATCACAGGGATATACCCTGCGTGCTATAGGGGAAAAAT
>JAZNEH010000126.1:0-9431 GCA_045588515.1 Eubacteriales bacterium | reverse complement strand
CGTAGCGGCCTATTATGAACAGTTTGAAGATTTCTTAAAACAGTTGAAGCTTGTGTAAAAGAATCTGTGGGAGGAAATTATGAAACCCAAGGTATCAATTATCATTCCGGTATATCACGGCGCCAACTATATGAAAGAGGCAATCGACAGTGCATTGGCGCAAACTTATCCGAATATTGAAGTCATCGTTGTGAATGATGGATCAACGGACAATGGCGAAACCGAAAAAATCGCTTTATCCTATGGGAATAGGATTCGGTATTATTCTAAAGAAAACGGCGGTGTTTCCACTGCGTTGAATTATGGGATTCGTCAAATGAAGGGCGAATATTTTTCATGGCTTTCTCATGACGATGTGTATAGTCCTGATAAAATCAAACGTCAAATGGATCTGTTATTGGCGACCAGTGATCGGGAATTGATTGCTTTGTGTAATTGCCGGCAAATTGATAAAGATTCGTCTTTTTTACCTCGTACCTTTAAACGCAATCTGATTCCCGGCATTAACGATTGGCAAGCAGTGTTGATGGATCTGCTGCAAAACGGGGCTTTCCACGGTTGTGCATTTTTGATTCCTCGTTCCGTTTTTGATAAAGTTGGCTTTTTCCACGAAGGTCTGCGCTATAGCCAGGATACCTTAATGTGGATGGAAATCTTTACTCGAAAGTTGGATTTGCTTTATGATGATTCGGCTGCTGTATATTCTCGCGTGCACGGAGGACAACTCACGGAGCGGGGACGCCATCTTTTTGTCAAAGACAGTATGGCGATTGGAGATTTGATGGTGGATCGTCTGGCAGAATTGAGCAATAAAGATTACGATTATTTATACGCCTTTGCGCATCAATATGCAGTATATAATGTGGGGGCTTTGGTGAAACGCTGCATTCTTGCTTCTAAAAAAAACGAGCGTTTTTCTATCAAAAAAGTCTTAACATTAAAGAGTTTATTACTATATGGAAAAATTCGTCCTTTTTTCAGAATGATATATTATCGTTTTGTTCAAAGGATTAAACTATAAATATCTTAAAGAAAGTTTAAAAATGATACCATATTTTTTGTTACTGTTAATCCCGGCAGTTTTCTGCTTTGTTGCAATTAAAAAAAGTGATAACAAGCGAATTCTATGCATCGGAAACAATGAATTTATAAAAAAGAATAATTTAGCAATCATTATATTCTTCTTGCTTTTTTTTCTTCTTTTGGCATTGCGGAATGAATCGGTCGGGCGTGATATCAAGAATTATCACAACATATTTGATCATACTATCAGGCTATCCTTTAACGAGATGGATTTATTTCAATCAGAGGCGCTTTTTCAGATGTATAACTGGCTGATTGGTCGTTTTACGTCAAATTATCAACTGTATCTTGCAATTACAGCCTCATTGACATTGATCCCGATTGCTCACCTATATAATAAAAATGTAGGACATAATTATTTAAAGATCGTTCTTTTTGTTAATATGTCTGTTTTTGTGATGATCATTTCCGGTATTCGTCAATCGATGGCGATGGCGGTGGGGGTGCTAGCCTATCATTTTGTTCAAAAAAAGAAGTGGTTGCCATTTTTGCTTACGGTGCTGATCGCACTTTGGATTCATCACTCCGCTTTTATGCTGTTGTTTTATTATCCTCTGTATCATCTTTCTTTCAAGAAAAAGCATCTTTTGCTGATTGTTCCGGCGGTTGGGGTTACTTTTCTGTTGAATCAACAGATTTTTGGAATTTTAAATCACCTTCTTGCTTCTTATATGGACGGCTATGCGATGGAGGTGACTTCATCCGGCGCAATTACAATGATTATTCTGTTTGTTTTGTTTGGGGCGTTTAGTTATTTGATCCCAGATGAAGAACAATTAGATCGAGAAACCATCGGTCTTCGTAATTTTTTGGTTTTTGCAATCTTTTTGCAATGTTTTGCACCGGTTCATCCCTTGGCAATGCGGCTGAATTACTATTTTATTCTGTTTATTCCGCTGTTGTTACCAAAGGTTTTGGAAAAAACTGCTCCGAGGTTCTGCCAAGTGGCTAGGCTGGGTGAGGTCGTTCTTTCGGTCTTTTTTACAGTCTACTTTATTTATACCGTTTATATGGGCAGTACAACTGGTAACAGTCCGCTGAATGCCTATCCCTATGTTCCGTTCTGGAACTAAAATTAAAGGAGAATTACTATGAACAATTTAAAAATTTTCAACACCATTCTGTTGCTGATCAATACGGTCTGCTTGATTGTGATTGCCGTAACGTTTGTTTTGTGGCCCAAAACCCCCGTTGTCACTACTCCCGAAACTCAAGAGGAAGTTTCCGAAAGTGTGGATGTTATCCAGATGAAAACGCCCTATTGTACGTTGAATTATCCCGCTAAATGGAAAGATATGGTGAAATTTGCTGAAAAAGAAGAAAATGGTGTTTACACCGGAACGTTCTATTGCCTGATAAAAGATCAGGAAATTGCAATGTTTGATGTTCATTTTGGCGCTCCGGAAACCGGAACGTTGATCGGCTATGTTTTAAAAGATGGCAAATCGGTTCCCTTCAATGTGAAGTCTACCGATTTTGCTCCCAATGATAGTTGGACCGAAGATGAACGAATGATCTATTTCGGTATGACGAATGGAATCAATACGGTGATCGAATCGGTTACCAATAGCGCAAATTATATTGGTTAAAATGAAGGTTTTACAAATCAATGCAGTCTATGGAATAGGGAGCACTGGCCGAATAACACAAGAATTGGATTTGGCGTTAAAAGAAAACAGAATTCAGTCTAAGGTTGCCGCAAGCGTTTCTAATGTTCCGGAGGCCGATTATTATTCTATTGGGAATTTGTTGGATCGAAAACTCCATGCACTTCTTTCCCGTTTAACAGGAAAACAAGCGTATTTTTCCAAAGTAGTTACCTTTAAACTTCTACGCTATATTGAAAAAGAAAAATATGATATTGTCCATTTGGGAAATCTTCACGGAAATTATATTCATTTGCCCATGCTATTGAAGTTTTTGGCAAAAAAAGATATAGCAACTGTTATGACGTTGCATGACTGTTGGTTTTTTACGGGAAAATGCACTCATTATATTGACTTTGGGTGTTATAAATGGCTTGATCGATGTGGAAATTGTCCCAAACTAAAAAAGGATAATGCCAGTTGGTTTTTTGATCGGACTGAACGGATTCGGGCGGATCGAGAACGCCTCTTTAAGGCGATACCTCGTTTAGCTGTAGTTGGGGTTTCCGATTGGATAACCAACGAGGCAAAAAAATCCTTTTTGGGAAATGCGGCGGTTTTGCAACGAATCTATAACTGGATCGACACCGATGTTTTTCAACCGTCTGATGTTAGTGAATTAAAAGAAAAACTAAAACTCAAATCAAACCCTATTGTGCTGGGGGTATCTCATTATTGGACAGATACAAAGGGCTTATCGACTTTTGTTGCATTGGCAAAACGTATGCCGGAAGTTCAGTTTGTTATGGTTGGCAATATGCCAAAAACTGCAGAACTTCCCGATAATATTTTGTCGGTCGGCTTGGTGAGTGATCCTAAGGAATTGGCGCAGTACTATTCTTTGGCGGACGTATTCTTGAACCCCTCACTGTATGAAACCTTTGGTAAAACAACGGCGGAGGCTATGTCCTGCGGTACGCCTGTAATTGGATTCCGATCCACAGCGATTCCAGAAGTGATTGGCGAGAATGGCGGAATTATTCTCGATGTTGACGATGATATTGTTTCTATTGAGAATGCTATCCGCCATATTCTCAACAAAACCAAAGAATTTTATACGAAGAACTGCAGAATGTATGTTGTTGAGAATTTTGAAAAAGAAAAAGTGATTGAAGAACATATTCAATTATATCGATCACTTTTAAACCAATAGGAGTTATTATGGAAAAAGCAATAAAATATATAGCTCATTATGATGTTGCTGATGATAATGATCAAAGAAACTTTTTTCTTCCGGCCTGCACAAAGTTGGACTATATATTTGGTTGTTTGGAGCGAATGGGCCATTCTTTTTCTGTTTTATCTGCTTGTGGGACCCGTGGAAAAGCGGCGGTTCATAACAAGATAAAAAAAATCGGTGTCAATGGTTCTTTGGAATTATTAGCCCATTATGGGCGCGGAAATAAAATCAAAAATGTATGCTCAGAGTTATTGTTTGGAGCACATTTTAAAAAAAGACTATTTTCTTTTGTGGAAGAAGGAGATGTGGTCGTGGTTTACCACTCTCTATCGTTAATAAAACCTTTGACACAATTAAAAAAACGCAAAAACTTTAAGTTGATTTTAGAGATTGAGGAGATTTATGGCGATGTGTTAGAGAATTCCAAAACTATCCAAAAAGAAATGAATTTTTTTGATAGGGCGGATGCTTTTATTTTTTCCACAGAACTTTTAAATCGAAAAATCAACAAGGCCCATAAGCCATTTGCGGTTAGTTATGGCACCTATGATCGTGCCCCGATCTATGATAAAGATTCGCTATTTTCGGGCGATAAAATCCATTGCGTGTATGCAGGTACGCTGGATCCTAGAAAAGGCGGCGGAATCACGGCGGTTAAAGCAGCAGAGTTTCTTTCTGAAAATTATCATATGCATATTTTGGGATTTGGTTCTTCCAAAGAGGTTGCGGAAATTAAGGCTTTAATTGAAACGGTTTCTCAAAAATCTGCCGGAACGGTATCTTACGACGGTCTTCTAAATGGGGAAGATTATCTCCGTTTTTTACAAAACTGCCAGATTGGATTGAGCACGCAGAATCCGTTGGCAGCGTTTAATGATACATCTTTCCCTTCGAAAATTTTGTCCTATATGTCCAATGGACTTCGAGTGGTTTCGGTTCGGATCCCTGTGATTGAACATTCAAAAGTTGGCCCATATATAAGTTTTTATCAAGAACAGGATCCCCAAAAGATTGCTGACGCCATTATGAGTGTGGATTTCTCAATGGATTATGATAGTAGAAAAATCTTGGAAACTCTAGATCAGGAGTTTTGTAAAGCGTTGGCAGATCTTATTGGTGAAAACATCGGGAAATGAATCTATGAATAAAAAGTATAGTAAATTGATTTTTTTTATTCTAACCCTGATGGTAACCGTTTTTATTTTCAGCAACTCTCTAAAGGGGAGTGCGGCTTCTACGCAGGATAGCAATTTTTTTATTCGGTTGATCGAGGGCATCTTTGACGAAACCGATCTGGATCTGCATTTTTGGGTGCGAAAGGCGGCTCATATGGCAGAATTTGCGATGTTGGGCCTGTTGGTGGCTTGTCTAATGTTCCAATTGGAGTTCCCGATGGCCCGATTGGGCTATGGATTGTTTTATGTGCTTGCTGTGGCGGTAACGGATGAATTTATCCAGATTTTCACCGGTCGTACCAGTTCCGTGAAAGATATCCTGATCGATTTTTTCGGTGCTCTTCTCGGGATCGGCGTTATATATTTATGGCGCCAAATGAAACGTATTAGTTGACTATTTGAAAATAGTATGTTATACTTTTTATGTTAAAGTGGTATATTAGCAAGATTTTTTTGCGGAAAGAATATAGGAGCAAAAATGAGCGAGAAAAACAGTAAAAAAAATGAAATAATGGAAATTGATTTAAGGCGTCTTTGGAAGGCGTTTTTAAACAAACTCTGGCTGATTTGTATCGCCTCTGTTGTTGGAACAGCCGCCGCTTTACTTTGGACGATCTATATGGTTACGCCGTTGTATCAGTCTTCGGCGATGTTCTATGTGAATAATAGTGATATTTCTATGGGCGATACTTCTCTTAGTATTTCCACCGGCGATATTACAGCCTCTAAAAGTTTGGTTAATACCTATGCAGTAATCCTGAATTCCCGTACCTGTCTGAACGATGTTATTGACTATGCCAACTTGGATTATAGTTATGAGCAATTGCGAGGGATGATCTCTGCTTCTGCGGTGAATGAAACCGAAGTATTCCGCGTGGTGGTTACAAACCCGGATCCCCTTGAGGCCAAGAAGATCGCCAATGCGATTGCGTATATCCTGCCCAATCGGATCAGCGAGATCGTGGAAGGCACTTCCGCCAAGATCGTGGATTATGCGGTTTCCGCCTCTGCTCCCAGTTCTCCGAATTATACGAAATTTGCTCTGTTGGGCTTTTTGGCCGGATTTGTGCTTTCGTTTGGGATTGTGATTCTGCGGGCGATCTATGATGTAACCATTCGGACAGAAGAAGATATTGAGCAATGTTGCGATTATCCGATTTTGGCCGCAGTTCCTGATATGACTGTTCAAGCCAAAGCCGGGCATAAATCCAATAAACGGAAGGGCTATAGCGGCTCTCATTCCAAAAAGAAAAAGAGCGCATTCTACAGTGCGGATGACTCTAATAATTTGGTCGGTAATAATATTAGTTTTGCTGCAACTGAAGCCTATAAATTATTGAGAACCAAGTTGCAATTCTCCTTTGTGGAGGAAGTACAATGCCCCGTAATTGGTATTTCCAGTGCCATGGCAGGGGAAGGGAAGAGCTTATCATCCGTCAATCTGGCCTATACTTTGGCGCAGCTGAATAAAAAAGTATTGCTGATCGATTGCGATATGCGCCGCCCCTCTTTGAATACGAAATTGACAATGCCGAAGGCTCACGGTCTTTCTAATTATCTTACCGGGCAAGCGGATCTGGAAACGGTAGTTCAATTGTACAAGGTGGATGAGCAAGCAGGATTCTACACCATTGCCGCCGGCCGAAATCCGCCGAATCCTGTGGAATTGTTAAGTTCCTCTAAAATGAGAAATTTACTCCAAAAATTACGCAACGAATACGATTACGTTCTTTTGGATCTTCCGCCTGTTGGCGAAGTGAGTGATGCAATGGCTATTGCCAATTTGACAGATGGAATTTTGTTGGTTGTGCGGCAAGATTATTGCACCACGCTGGCCTTGGTTGAAGCTGTTCGGCAATTTGAGTTTATTGAATCCAAAATTCTGGGCATTGTGTTGAACGGTGCAACAGAGCATAGCAAAAGCTATGGTTATAAATATCGTTATGGTTCCAGATATTATAGCAAAGCCTATTCCAAATATGAATATGCTGAATTAAAACGGAGTGTAGAATCAACTGAATCTTCCACCGAGGAGAAATAAAGATGCCGTTGATTGATTTCCACACCCACATTCTCCCTGAAGTGGATGATGGCAGTGCATCAGTTGCCCAGTCTATCGCAATGCTGCAAAAGGAAGCAGAACAGGGGATTTGCCGGGTGGTAGCCAGTCCTCATTTTTATCCCCATCGTGAAACGCCGGAACGCTTTCTGGCGAAACGCCGGATTTCTGCAGAGCATTTGCAGGCAGAGATGGAAAAAACATCCGGCTTGCCGGAAGTTTTTCTGGGTGCTGAGGTTTATTTCTTTGAAGGGATCAGCGATTGCGAATTTTTGCGAGAAATGGCAATCGAGGGCACCGATTATGTGTTAATTGAAATGCCAATGAAACCTTGGCCGGAACGGCATTTACGGCAATTAGTGGAAATTCGGCATAAACTGGAACTCACCCCCATCATTGCCCATCTGGATCGGTATATTCGCCCCTTCCATACCCAAGGAATCCTGGAACGCTTGACAGATTTGCCGGTTCTGATTCAGGCAAACGCTGCATTTTTCTCTGGTTGGACCCGCCCCTTGGCCCTACGGTTATTTAAAGAAGGAAAGATCCACTTGCTGGGTTCTGATTGCCATAATTTAGATACCCGCCCGCCGGATATGGAAACGGCAATTCGTGCGCTGACAAAAGCTTATGGGAAATCGGCCTTGGCGCAGATCAATCGCCTGGAAGAGAAAATCCTGGCGCAACTTTCTTAGGGTAAAAGCATTGGAAACGATGCTTTAATAATGAATTTTAGGAGATGCTAAAATGAAAAGATTAATTGGTTTGATGACAGTGTTGGTTGTATTGTTGAGCTTCTCTGTAAATGCAATGGCAGTTGGCTATGTACCCAGCATCAATGTGAAACCCTCTCCCGATGTAACCGTGAAGGATGATGGCGTGATCGGTACGATCACCACTCCATCCGGTGAAGTGGTTTCCAACGAAAAAGAAGAGTGTATTATTATCACCCCGGTGGCACAAGCAGAAACATCAACCCTGATTCCCGCCGAGGATAAGGCTGATTTACTGAAAGCTTATCAGCAGATCAAGGATGCCAAAAAACTTTCCGAAGTATTTAAGGATCTGAAAGATGCCGATAAACTGGTAGTACGGGATCTGTTTGCCGTTTCTCCTGGTTGCGATGATTCAAAAGCGATGGAAGCAAATGGCTATCGCTTAAACCTCACTTTCGATTTGAAGGTAAAGAGCGATATATCCGTAACCGGTATGCTTTATGCCGATGGTGTTTGGAAAACTGTGAAACTGAACAATAACGGCGACGGTACTGTTACCGTTCAATTGGATAAATTCGGCGCACTTGCCTTTTTGTTTCCTGCCAGTGCTGTGGGCCAAACTCCCGATACCGGGGATGCCTTCAATCTGACCCTCTGGATCAGCCTGCTGGCCGTATCTTTAATTCTGATTGTTGTTTTGGCCTTTATTTTGCGTAAAAGAAATAGCGAGCGATAATAGGGCAAAGCTATGAAAAAACGGCAAATGGCGATAAAAGCCCTATTGGTCTTACTGATTTTGGTATTCTCCTTTATAGCGGTTTATAGTGCGATCCAGATCGTTTCTTCTCTTGTATTATCCAAATATGAAATTCCCGGTGAGGAAACCGCAACAAAAACCATTCTGAAGGATGGCGTGGAATATTTCCCGCGGCAGGATATCTCGGTGTTTCTGTTGGCCGGTATCGACCGCACCGGTCCGGTTCAGCCCAGCGCTTCCTATAATAATAGCGGAGCGGCAGATATGCTTGCATTGGTTATTCTGGACGATACCCATAAAAATATGCGGGTTCTGATGCTGAACCGTGATACGATGCTGGAAGTTCCGGTATTAGGCATTGGCGGTGGATCCGCCGGCACAATTTATGGGCAGTTGGCATTGGCTCATACCTATGGTTCCGGAATGGAAGATAGCAGCGAGAATATAAAAAATGCCATCGGAACCTTTTTGGGCCTTCGCACCATCGACTATTATATGTCGATGAATATGGATGTGGTTTCCCTTCTGACAGATGCTGTTGGCGGGGTTTCTGTCAATGTAACGGATGATTTTTCCGCCGTAGATCCTTCGATTCCCATGGGCGAAACAGTTCTGACCGGTGCCCAGGCCTTGCGCTTTGTGCAGAGCCGCAGTGGGGTGGGGGATCAGTTAAATCTTTCCCGTATGGAACGCCATCGTGCTTTTATGAACGGATTTATGGTGGCAGTAGATCGTAAAATGAGCGAAAACAGTCATTTTGCTCTGGATGTTTACGAAAAGATCTCCGATTATATTGTAACGGATTGTTCTACAAC
>JAZNEH010000125.1:0-8656 GCA_045588515.1 Eubacteriales bacterium | reverse complement strand
CACATTCCATGAATTTAGCCACGCTTATGCGGCAACGAAATTGGGAGATCCCACTCCGCGTCAAACCGGTCGGCTTTCGCTGAATCCACTGGCTCATATTGATCCCATCGGAATGATCGTGATGCTTTTAATTCGCTTCGGATGGGCAAAGCCTGTGCAGGTAAATCCTCTTTATTTTGAAAATCCCAGAAAGGGAATGATGCTAACCGCCATTGCAGGCCCCCTTTCCAATCTTATTTTGGGAGTGGCATCCTCGCTGGTGCTGTTTTTCTCGGTTGTTTTTAGTTGGCCGGAGCCGTTGGTTCAGATTTTCTTTTATATGACTATTTTGAATATAGGCTTGGCAGTATTCAATTTGATCCCGGTTCATCCTTTGGATGGTTCCCGGGTGCTCACATATTACGTTCCTTCCTATGCGTCTTTTATGGCACGCTATGGAAATTATGTGCATATTGCATTTATTGCTCTGTTGATTTTGCCCGGATACATTGGGATTCCTGATATTTTCGGTGCTTTGATCGGCGGAGTGCAGATGGGGGCCTATAACGGCTTGATTCGTTTGTGGTCGCTGATTTTTGGATTTTTGCTTTAAAACTTTACTTTAGAGAGGGATAGTATGGAACAGTTGAAGTTTTCTCTGGAGGTTTTTGATGGACCGCTGGAATTGCTTCTGCATTTGATTTCAAAAAACAAAGTTTCGATCTATGATATTCCTATATCGCTGATTTTGGAGCAGTATATGGATTATATCGAGGATTTGAAAAAGATGGATCTTGAGGTTTCCAGTGAATTTATTGAAATGGCCGCAAGATTGATGTGGATCAAATCAAAAATGCTCCTGCCGAAGGCAAACGACGAGGAGGAAGATCCTCGAATGAGCTTGGCGGAAGCGTTGGCAGAATATAAACGCTATAAAAAAGTTCTGGATGCTTTTCGAGAAGATCAGAAGGCCGCCGGGATCACCTATGTCCGGCGAACAGAACAATTAGAATTTGATAAACTCCATAAACTAACCTATGAAACCGATGTTTTAACCGAAGCCTATCGGGATGTTCTGCGCCGAGCTGAACGTGCTTTGCCGCCCCCGATGAAGAGCTTCGCCGGGATCGTCGGCCGGCCGGTCGCCAGCGTTCCGGCTCGGATCATTGGGATTTTGCGTTCCCTGAAACGGAAAGTTTCCTGCAGTTTCCGTAGTTTATTCCGCTCTGCTCGCAGTCGTTCCGAGATTGTGGCAACCTTTTTGGCGGTGTTGGAACTTTCTAAATCGAAATATGTTGAAATGGATGCCCGGAGCGATGATGTTTATCTGACCTTCAAGAAGGAGAAATAAATGGAACTGAATTATATGAGCGGCGCCGTGGAGTCGATTTTATTTGCCAGCGGAGAGCCTATTGAAAAGCGAAAACTGCAGGAGGTTCTTGAAATTGAAGCCGAGCGGTTGGAGATGATTATTGATGAATTGAGGGAAAACTATCGGGCGGAAAATCGTGGCTTTGATATTTTGGAATTGGATCATTGCTATCAGATGTGCTCTTCCCGCTATTATGGCGAGATCACCAAGAAGGCTTTGGATCATCGCCGGAATACGCCCCTTTCCAATGCGGCTCTTGAAATCTTATCCATTGTTGCTTATAATCAGCCGGTAACAAAGGCTTATGTGGAACAGATTCGTGGTGTGGACTGCTTTTATGGAATCAACGCCCTGATCGATAAAGGATTATTGGAAGAAAAAGGAAAATTGGATGCGCCCGGCCGGCCCTGGCTATATGGGACAACCCCGGATTTTCTAAGATGCTTCGGGCTGCGTTCTCTGGAGGATTTGCCGGAACTGCCCCGCTTGGAGCAACCGGCTAACGAAGTGGAAGGCCAGCAATCTTTTGATGATGTTTTGCATAATGAGAGTGCCCATGAGGAATAAAAAAGATGAAAACTTTTTTGATCGTTTCAGTTGTGATCCTCTTTCTTTTATGGATGCCCTTGGTATTGCGGGTTCGCTACGCTGAAAAATTAACGGTATATGCCGGAATCTTTTTTCCCTTCGCCCGCATTTATCCCTTCTCTTCAGAGCCCAAAAAAGAGAAAAAAGACAAAAAGGAATCCGGGGAAAAAGTTGTTTTAAGGGAGCAATGGGATTGGATCTTTGATCTTATAAAACGCTTTCCGGGCTACTTGCATCGATTGATCCGAATTCGAAAATTAGAGTTTAAAGCCGTTGTTGGTGATGAAGATCCCGGAGATCTTGCAATTCGTTATGGTCGGATCAATGCGGCCATTGGTTCCTTAGCGCCGGTTTTGAATCCGATTTATCCGGTTGAAAAATGGAATGTGGCCGTGCGTGCAGATTTTGAACAGTCTGAATCAGAGTACCGGGGCGAATTTCGGTGCAACACCAACCTTTGGCGGATCATTGGGGTGTTGATTTCTTTGCTCTATCATAGTATAATGATTAAAAGTGATAAAAAGGAGATCTTAAATCATGGAAAATAAAGTGGAATCTGTTTTGGGCGGTGCCTTGGATGGTTTGAAAAAAATGGTAGATGTTGACACTGTGATCGGGGATCCCATCAAAGTGAACGATGAAGTTTCTTTGATTCCGATCTCAAAGATTTCCTGCGGTTTTGTAAGCGGCGGAAGCAGTTTCGGCAAAGCTGAAAATAAGGAACATTTTGGTGGCGGTGCCGGTGGAAGTGTGAAAGTAACGCCGGTCTGCTTTTTGGTGGTTCGGGGAGATTCCGTGCGGATGCTCCCGGTTTGTGAATCGGAATCCGGCACAGATAAGATCATTGATATGGTTCCCGAAGTTTTGAATAAAATCGCCGATTTCATCCAAACGAAAAAGGCCGAAAAAGAAGAAAAGAACGCATAATGAACGATCACCCGCCCATATAATAGGGCGGGTGATTATTTTGAATTTTAAAAAATGGCTTTGCATCGGCCTTTGTATTATTATATTTTTTAGTTTTCAAGAAAGTGGATTTTGTGCAAGTAGTGGTGCTTTTTTGATTATGGACGGGCGCAACGGCGATATTTTGGAAAGTGAGAATGCCGATGCTGTTTTGCCAATGGCCAGCACAACCAAAATAATGACCGCCCTTGTGGTTTTGAACCGTGTTCAATTAAATGAAACGGTTAAAATACCGGCGGAGGCAGTTGGGACCGAAGGCTCTTCACTTTATATGAAAAGGGATGAGGTCTATACCGTTGAGGAATTGCTCTATGGTTTGATGCTTCGTTCAGCCAATGATTGCGCTGAAGCGTTGGCAATCTATGTGGGGAATGGGAACCGTTCTGCTTTTATTGATGAAATGAATCTTGAGGCTGAACGTTTGGGATTGAAGAATACCCATTTTTCTAATCCAAGCGGATTGCCGGAAGATCAGCATCATACAACGGCTGCTGAATTAGCGTTGATAATGAAAAAAGCAATGGAAAATCCGATTTTTCGCACCATTGTTGCAACGAAAACCTACACGTTGAAAGGAAATACAATTGTGAACCATAATCGGTTGCTTTCAATGTGTGAGGGTTGCATCGGCGGAAAAACCGGCTATACAATGGCGGCGGGCCGATGTTTGGTTTCAGTTTCAGAACGAAATGGGGTTCCATTGATTTGTGTCACTTTAGGCCGGAGGGACGATTGGAATATTCATTGCTTCGCATATGATCGTTGGTTCGGAAAACTAACCGAAAAGGTATTATTAGAACCTAATTCCTATTCGGTTCCTCTTAAAACGCCGGGCGGGGAAAAGGTGGAAGCGGTAAATATTCATCAAGTTTCGGTGAAGATATTTGAAGGTAAAACCCAAATGGAACGCCATATTTACGCTGATCCGTTTTTATATGGAGATAAAGAAAAAGGCGCAGTTGCGGGAACGGTTGTTTTTTGCTCAAACGGAGTGATTCTGGGCGAGAGCCCAATGGTTTTAAAGAGCGAAATAACGGTGCCTATTGAGAAGGATCTTTTAATTAGCAGAATATTTCGCTTTTTTCGCCGATTGTTCTTGAAAAATCAATGAAAAAAGGTTAAAATAATAAAGAATACAAAGGAAAAGAGAATGATATGCGTATCGAATTAGTGAGAATTCAAAAATACATTGCAGATTGCGGTCTTTGTTCCCGTCGTGCCGCCGAAACACTGATGGAGGCCGGGCGGGTTACCAAAAATGGCTATCCTGTTCATTTGGGCGAAAAGATGGATCCTTCCCAGGATTTGATCCGGGTAGACGGAAAGGTTCTGAAACCCCGGAACCGGGAAAAGATCACAATAATGCTGTATAAACCCCGGGGATATATCACCACGATGAGTGATGAACAGGGAAGAAAGTGCGTGGCGGATCTCATTGCCAAAGAGCGAGTGCGCCTTTATCCTGTTGGCAGATTGGATAAGGATAGCGAGGGTCTCCTTTTGCTTACCAATGATGGGGATCTAGCCAATAAACTAACCCATCCCGCCAATAACATTCCGAAAACCTATCGGGTTATTATTAAAGGTAGCCTGAACCGTGAACATATTAAATCCTTCGAAAATGGCATTTATATTGCGGAGGATGACTATACGACCCGTTCTGCGGAAGTGGATATTCTGGAAATCAAGCCGGATCGAACGGTTTTTTATCTAACGATCTATGAAGGGAAGAACCGTGAAATTCGAAAGATGTGCGAAGCGCTGGGGCTGGAAGTATTGCGCCTTAAGAGAGATAAAATCGCTGATCTTTCTATCGGAACTTTAAGAGCGGGCCAGTATCGGGCGCTTACTGAAAAAGAAACGGATTATCTATATAGCCTATAAGGAGTCTATATGAAAAAGAGATTAGTGGCATTGTTGCTGATTTTGGCAATATTGATCGGGGCTTCGGGATGTTCCATTCCGGTTATCGGCGATCTGATCGAAAGCGAAAACAGTTTGGGAAAAACCAATAATACCGCCGTTGCCATTGCCGGTGCAATGCAGGATTTTTTAAAGGAAAAGAAAAAAAGCGATTTGGTTTTATATGGCCTGGAGATGATCTTGAATGACGACAGCAACGGGATCGTGAAACTTTATTATACCGATGTTCAACCCCGGGATGCAGTTTATTCCGATATCTATGTGGCGGAAGTAGATTCCAAAACAGGCCATGTGGAACGGTTTGAGAAAGTTCAATACGCAGATGATGGAATTACACCCTTTGAGATGGTGAAAAACAGTGCGCCTCTTGATGCGGCTTCTTTGCCGGTGGATAGCGGAAAGGCAATCTCGGCAGGAGCCCGGGCTTTTAGTGCCGATCTGGAATATCAATACGATTATATTCATATTGCATTGGTAAAAACGGATTCATTAGAAAAATATGAGATCCGTTTTATATCAATGCTGAACGATCAAATTTATTATTGCACCGTGGATGGGGTAACGGGTGCGGTTATTACATCTTCTGTTGGTGCTTTGGAGTAATCGATGAAAAGAATTATTGTTGTTTTTATAGCGGCGGTGCTTTTGCTGAGTTCCGGCTGTAGTTTTAAAGTAAAGAACAAAACGTTTTCCATTGCGATTGATAACGTTAGCGTTGTTACTTTTCAAAAGAAATGCGAAACTGAAACCGGGGAAGTTTACTACGTTGAAAAAAACGTCGATCAGAAAAAGGATATTAAGACGATCTGTGAAAAGGTGCGGAATACGCCTTTGAATCGTGCGGATGCTTCGGTTCCGCAACCGATCAACACCGTTGATTATGTTATTATTATCAAAAGCGAGATCGATCAGCATTTTATCTTGAACCGGGAAAAGGCTTTTTACGATCAGGTTGCCTATGAATATGTCAGCGATAAAACGTTTAATGAGTTTGCAACGCTTTATGAATCTTTGAATTATGAAGAGGCGAAAGCAAAAGCAGATCTTTATTAAGAAAAGAGCCTTATACATATGTATAAGGCTTTTCGCATAGAATGAAGAAAATAATAAATGAAAGGAAATGCAAATAACGAACGTGAAAAAAATCGCAACTTCTATTTTTATTCTAACGCTAATGCTGGTGAATTGCTTTTCTTTCATTGGCTGTAAGAAAGTTTCGGCAAAGGAAGACACGGTTGCCTGCTGGATTGCCAGTATCGGGAATATGGATTTTCCTTCCGATCAAGGATTGAGCGAAGAAACGTTGAAACAGGAAATCGATCTGATTGTTAAAAATTGCAAGGCGCGGGGCATTAATACGATTTTCTTCCAAGTGCGCCCCAATGGGGATGCCCTTTATCAATCAGAAGTGTTTCCGTGGAGCATCTATTTGAGCGGGCAACAGGGCGTTGCGCCGGAGAACGGATTTGATCCCCTGAAATATTTTACCGAGAAAGCCCATCAAGCGAAGATCGAACTCCATGCCTGGATCAACCCTTATCGAATTGGATCCGGGAAAGAAGTTTGGGCCGGGCTATCAAATGATAATCCGGCAGTTTTAAATAAGAACTATACCATAACAACGGATGCCGGCGTTTATTATGACCCCGGCTTGCCTGAAGTGCGGCGTTTGATTATTCGGGGTGTAGCAGAAATTGTTCGGAATTACGATGTGGATGGAATTCATTTCGATGATTATTTTTATCCTTACGATTTGACTGGTTTTGATGATGGCGAAACTTATAAAACATATGGTAAAGGCCGATCTTTAGCGGATTTTCGCAGACAATCGGTGGACGAGTTAGTGGAAAATGTTTATAAGACTATCAAAACCATTGATAAGAAGGTGGATTTTGGGATTAGTCCGTTTGGAATCTGGGCTAATCAGTCTGTTGATCCGGCAGGGAGTAAAACCAGCGGAATGAGTTCCTATGCCGAAATTTTTTCTGATAGTAAAAAATGGGTGGAAAAAGGCTGGCTGGATTACGTTTGCCCCCAACTTTATTGGAGTTTCGACCATGAAGCCGCCCCTTATGGGGTTTTGGTGGATTGGTGGTCGGCGTTATGTTCCAAACACAAAATGAAATTGATTGTGGGATTGGGGCTTTATAAAATGGGAACCGATGAAATCGGTTGGGAAGATCCTCACTTAATCCAACGGCAGATCGACTATGCCGCAGAAAAAAACGCTTATGCCGGCCATTGCTTTTTCCGTTATCAAACGATTTTAGAAAATCCTTTGGGATCTTTAGACGAGGTTTTTCCGGCGATTGAGGCCGGAACGCAAATTGAGGAAGTGGATGAAATGAAAGTGTCGCAAAAACCTATCATCTTGCCGCCTGCCGATGAATTGAAAATCACGGCTCCTCAAGCCGGGGCCGTTGTGCAAGGCAAAGGAATCTCTGTTACCGGGATGGCAAAAGCCGGCAAGGCTGTTACAGTGAACGGACGCCCTGCAACTGTAAATTCCAAGGGCCTTTTTGCAGCATATGTTTCCCTAGAGCCCGGAATAAACCGAATTAAAGTGGATAGCGGCGGGGAAACGGAATATCTAAATATAACCCGCACTCTGTCAAAGGTAAACGAATTGAAACTGGATGCGAAAACCCTATATCCTTCCGGCGAAGTGCAGCGCAATTCCGGTGATGTGATCCAATTTCAAATCAATGGCCCTGAAAATGCAACGATCCACCTTGAAAATAACTTGGTTCAAATTCCGTTGCAGGAAATCTCAGCAGGACTTTACCAAGGGGAATGGACCGTTCCGGATTTATCCGGGGACAAGCTATCTCTTAGTGGTTTTCAATGCGTATCGATAAAAAACGGTGTTTCCGAACAACAGCCTTTGGATCTCACGCTTTGTTTATACGGAAATGGATATTTTGAAGAATATCTATTGCAAAAGGAAGCCTATTTATTTGATAAAAGCAGTGGGGGCTCTCAAATGGACCACGCCCCGTTGCCGAAGGGTTATCGTTTGTATGTGATCGGGAAAGAGGGGAGCCGCTCTTTGCTGGAAAATGGCTATTGGATTGAAACTGAAACGCTTAGTGACGAAGAGGTTTATCCCTTAGAGCCTTGCTCTTATGATTATAAGGCGGTTACGATTTCCATTGATCCCGGTGCAGTGATTTCCCATGAATGGGTAGATAATCGTGTGGAAGTCGTTCTGACAAACGGGAGAAATGAGTTTGTAAACCTTGAGTTTGATTCGGATTTGGCGGTGGATTTTGAGAAAAATGCACGTCAATCTGTTATCTGTATTTCCGGCAAAAACGGAAAAACCATCGAAGGTTATGAGATTTTTCCGCAAAAGAAACAACTAACGGTTTATCTTCATTTTAAAACCGGGGCTTTGGAGGGAAAAACCATCGTTTTGGATCCGGGCCACGGCGGAAGTGATCGGGGCGCATTAAGTGCCGGCGGAACGGCATATCCCAGCGAAAGCGATATGAATTTATCATTGGCTTTGCGTTTAAAAGAAACCTTGGAAAAAGAAGGGGCTAAAATTCTTCTGCTTCGTTCGGAAGATACAACGTTAAACCTGGATGATCGAGTTGAAAAAGCAGTAGCCAAATCGGCGGATCTATTCATTTCTTTGCATCATAACTCAACTGCAGAAATCAACGATTTCACCAAATCCAGCGGCGGATCGGTTCATTATTCTTCGCCGGTGTCCAAGCCGTTGGCAGATGCTCTTTCCCAGTATTTATGGAAAGAACTGCGTCAGGAGGCTAAGGTGCGTGTGGTGAAACAAAGTTTGCGTGTTTGCCGCCAAACCCGATATCC
>JAZNEH010000124.1:0-2333 GCA_045588515.1 Eubacteriales bacterium | reverse complement strand
TCAGGGCTTTGCAGAAGTTAGTTTAACCATTGATAACAGCGATCACGCCCTGAACGTGGAATATAATGAAGTAATGATCACTCGCCGCTATTATCGAAGCGGTGAAAGTGAATATTTTATCAATAAATCGCCGGCCCGCTTGCGGGATATCAATGAACTCTTTATGGATACCGGCTTGGGCCGTGATGGCTATTCCATTATCGGCCAAGGCACCATCGACCAGATCCTGCTGGGAAAGAGCGAAGAACGCCGCTCTATGCTGGAGGAAGTGGCAGGAATTTCCAAATTTCGCTATCGCAAAACAGAAGCAGAACGTAAATTGGCCGCCACCGAAGAAAATTTGGTTCGGCTGAATGATATTGTTGGCGAATTAGAAGAGCGGTTGCCCGGTTTGGAACGGCAGGCGGAAAAGGCCCGTAAGTATCTAACGATGTATGAAGAGAAAAAAGCGTTGGAGATTTCTCTTTGGTTAGAAGAACTGAGTCAAATTAAAATTAACGCTCAGAAGATTCAGGAAAGCCACGCCATTGCAAAAGGCCAGTTGGACAGCTTAACGGTGGAAGTGGATAATATCGAAACTGAGATCACCCATCTGTTCGATGAAAACGTTCGGATCAACACAGAATTGGATCAGATCCGCCAGCAGCAATCATCTTGGGAAGAGCAAATCGGAGGAATCAATTCTCAAAAAGCGGTGTTGGAAAGCCGGGCAGAGTTTGAAGAGGGCGTAATCTTGCGTTTGGAGCAGGAACTCTCCTCTGTTAGCATCCGCCAGGAGGAAACCCAGCAAAATATCTTGCGGATGAATGAATTGATTCAAACGAAAACAGACGAGATCGCCGCCGTTGAGGAAAAAATCAATGCGGTATTTAGCGAGATTGAAGCCATTACGGCCAAAGGAGAAGATCAGCGCAAAAAAGCCGGTGAATTGCAATCGGCATTGCAGGAGATCGGTGCCCGCCGGAATCGGATCCAGATGGATATTATTTCCGCCCATTCTTCGGCAGAATCTCAGCAAAATCGGATCGACGAACTGGATGTTTCTTTGAAGAGCCAAACTCAGCAAACAAAATCTTTGGAAGAGGAATTGGAAGAGATCCGTTCCACCATTTCTCAAAAGGAAGAAGAAAAACAAACCGAACTCAATTCCGCGGCCGGCCTGCAAAAGATGCTGGAAATTAAAAATCGCAACTATGAGGAAGCATTGGCGGCAGAGCAACGTTGCGCAAACGAAAAAAATGCGCTGGAACAACGGAGCCGGATCCTTTCTGAAATGGAAAAACATCTGGAAGGGTTTGGCGGCGCCGTTAAGGCGGTTTTGGAGCAAAGCCGCCGGGGTGCTCTGCAGGGCATTGTTGGAACCGTTTCCCAGTTGATTAAGGTGGAAGAGAAATATCTGGTGGCGATTGAAACGGCATTGGGCGCCGGAATTCAAAATATCGTTACCAAGGATACCAATGCCGCTAAAACGGCGATGCTTTGGCTAAAGAGCCGCAACGGCGGCCGAGTCACTTTCTTGCCGTTAAATAGTTTAACCCCCAAGGCCATTACAGAGAAATTTAATGGAAAGCCCGGCTTTATCGGTATTGCTGATGAATTGGTGGAAACGGATTCTGCCAACCAATTGGCTATCCATTTTCTCTTGGGCAGGACGTTGGTTTGCGATCATATCGACCATGCTCTGGCTTTGGCAAAATCCATTCAGAATCGCTATCGGATCGTAACCCTGGACGGACAAGTTATCAACGCCGGCGGTTCGATGACCGGCGGTAGTGCCGCCAAAAACGGCGGGTTGCTCTCCCGTGGTCTGGTATTGGAAAAGATCGAAAAAGAGTTGGCTGTTAAAGAAAAAGAATATCAGGAAGTTCAGGAAAAACTGGATAAAGCCGCTCGGGAGAAAAACGGATTGGATGCCCGGATGGAAACTAACCGTGAAACAGTGCGGGCGCTGGATGAAGAGATGGGCCGTTTGCAGGGTCTTTATGAGAATAAAGAAGTGGTTCTGGAATCCTATCGTGATCTGGCCGAAGGCTATCAACGGGAGAAAACGATGTTGTTGGCGGTGATTGATGCGGCCAATGCCCGGATAAAGGAATTGAACGAAGAGAAAGCGGCTTGCGATGCGGAGTCCGATAAATTGCAGGATCAGTTAACCTCTTTGCAGGGCCTCAACAACGAAGATCAGTTGCGGATGGAAACCCTCAAGCAAGAATCTGCAAACTACGAACTGGATAAAGTGGGCTTCTTCAAAGAAATTGAAGGAACCAAGTCTATGATCGGCCAGTTGGAAAATCAATTGAGCCTGATTGGCGCCGAGGCTGAGGAGAAGAATG
>JAZNEH010000123.1:0-4714 GCA_045588515.1 Eubacteriales bacterium | reverse complement strand
ATTCTTTTGGCGATACATATAGTAAGGCAAATAACCCAATTCCATCAAACGCCGATAAGCCGCATCCAACATCCGTTGCACCCGATCGTTCTTCGGATCAAAGTAAGCATCTGTTTCGTGGAATTTCGCTGATTTTTTAATAGATAGCGTATGGATGGTAATATTATCAGCACCCGCCGATATCACATCTTCCAGCGAATGAGCAAAGGATTCCTCGCTCTCCCCCGGCAGGCCCGCAATAAGATCAGTATTGATACTTTCAAAACCATAAGAGCGGGTCATAGCAACAGCATCCATATATTCTTTGCCGGTATGTTTCCGACCAATGGCCGCCAAGACTGCATCGTTCGTTGTTTGCGTATTGATACAAACACGAGTAACGCCATATTCTTTTAAGAGTGCCAATTTTTTCGGCGTAACCGTATCCGGCCGCCCCAGTTCAAAAGTGAATTCCTCCAAGGGTTCCTTTATTTCTTTTTGAATTTCCTGCAGAAGGCGTTCCATCTGCTCCGGCGTTAAAATACCGGGCGTGCCGCCCCCTACGTAAACGGAACGAATTTTTAACTGATGCTTGCGCAAAACCGCACATTTTTCTCGAATTTCTTCAACCAGATAGTCCAGATAAGGCGAAATCAATTTATGCGTACGTTCTGCCGCAACGCTGATAAACGAACAATAACTGCACCGTGAAGGGCAAAACGGGATAGAAACATATAAACTGGCATCTTGCGAAGAATCCGTTTTCACCGTTTCCATCACTTTACAAATCTGATGCAAGAGCGGTATTTTTTCCGGTTGCAAGCAATATTCTTCCATCAAAAAAGAACGGATCTTGGCAACCCCTTTTTCTGCCAGCAACCGCTGATAGATTCCCGTTGGTTTAATGCCGGTTAAGATCCCCCACGGAGGCGTGATCCCGGTGGCACGGCGGAAGACTTGATAGATGGTATATTTCACGGCGGCTAAAAGCGATTCTTTAGAAAGGCCATCCGCCTTTTTCTCGCAACGGTAACATTTTCCGTTCCAATAAAAGGTTGCCCGTGCAATTTTATTTTTTTCTCCGATCAGGCGGCTAGATAACCAATTGGCATCCTTCGCCCTTTTCACGAATACCACTGATTCACCGGGAAAGAATAGCAAGGACATCCCGGTTACGTCATATTGAAATTCATGACCGACAATTCTGATCTCCATTTTAAATCCTACAATACAAATTATTCTTTCGTTCGTAAAATAACGAAGTTTCTTTTCCATGGCCCGGGTAGCAAATGCAATCGTCCGGGATGGTGAATAATTCACGCCGAATGGAATCAATTTCTGTTTTGCTATCACCAAAGGGCGGCAATTCTGCCCCGATGGAATCGGCAAACAGTGTATCCCCTGTAAAGAGCGTATTTCCCATTCGGAAGCAAACGCTTCCCGGCGTATGGCCGGGTGTGTGAATCACCGTAATGTTCATTCCGGCAACCGTCAATTCTTCTTCCAAAATAACCGGAACCGTTTCAGCGCAAAAGGCTTGACCGAAAATCCGCTTTGAAAGATTATATTCCGGCCGTACCAAAAAATCACGGTCCAATGAATGAATATAAACCGGGCAAGAATAATAGGCGGCAATTCCATCAATTGCTTGGATATGGTCGATATGGCCGTGGGTTAACAAAACAGCGGTTAAACGCAATCCTCTTAAACAAATTTCCCGAATAATCTCATCGGCCGTTCCGCCGCAATCAATCAGAATTGCCTCGTTCGAATCTTCATTAACCACCAGATAGTTATTATTGCCCATCCGGCCCAATTCCAGACATACCACTTTCATTAGAGCGCCTCACTATCGATCCAGATATTAATCGGCCCATCGTGCAGCGCATCGATCTTCATATCTCCGCCGAATACACCGCCCTGCACCCGTACGCCCATTTCAGCCAGCCGATTCAAGGCATATTGATAAAGTTTCTCCGCCTCTTCATAATGCATACTTTCTACAAAGGAAGGGCGGAATCCTTTTTTTACATTGCCATAAAGAGTGAAATTAGAAACAAAAAGCATTTCACCATCCACATCTGCCAAGGAACAATTCAATTTCCCATCCGGATCATCCATCACCCGCAAGCCGGCCACTTTTTTCAACGCCTTCTCAATAGACTCTTGGGTGTCACGTTCGGAAAACCCACAAAAGACAACCATTCCTTTTCCAATTTGAGAGATCACTTTTCCATCCACTCGAAGAGTGGCATTTTTAACAACTGTACAGATGGCACGCATAAATTAACTCCTAATGATTGGCCCGATGAAGATCCAGAACATCAGGATCTTTACGGATTTTATTGGCAATATACTGCAAATGCTCCAAACTCTTTACTTCGATATTAATGGAGATCACAGAAACCCCAATATCCTCTTCCCGGCTGGAAAGACTGCGGATATTCACCTTCATATCCGCAAGGATCCTGGTAAGGTTTGCCATAACCCCGATCGTATCATTTACACGGATATCCAAAGTCGCACCGAAACTATTGCTTTCGCCGGCGTTCCAACTGGCCTTCAGCCAGCGTTCCGCATCCCGCTCCATCCCGGATTGAGCATTAGGACAATCCAGTTTATGAATCGAAACGCCATAACCTTTAGTGATAAAACCGCAGATATAATCACCCGGCAAGGGATTGCAACATTTTGCAAATTTAATGAGGCAATTATCAATGCCTTCCACCACCACACCACTTGCGCTGGCTTTGGGTTTGGCAATGGAAACAATCTTAGGCGGTTGATTTTCTTTCGCCATCATATCGCAATAAGTGCGGATGCGATGGATTGCCTTCAATGTGGTTAGCCCGCCATAGCCGATGGCGGCCAACATATCATCAATACTATTGAAATGCAGTTGTGTTGCAACAGCACTCAATACTTCATCCCGATTTTCCTTCGTCAAACGAATTCCATCCCGGCGCATGGCTTTTTCCAGATCTTCAGCACCCTGCTCAATATTTTCTTCACGGCGTTCATTTTTGATCCAATGACGAATCTTATTCTTCGCCTCACTGGTTCGAACGATTTTCAGCCAATCCCGTGAGGGGCCGTGGTTAGCCGAAGAAGTGGTTAATACTTCGATGATCTCGCCGTTCTTGGGAGTATATTCCAAGCCAACGATCTTTCCATTAACCTTCGCTCCCACCATACGGTTCCCAACTGCGCTATGAATTGCATAAGCAAAGTCAATCACTGTGGAGCCGGCGGGAAGGTTGATAACGTCGCCCTTCGGGGTAAACACGAACACCTCGTCGTCGAAAAGGTCAATTTTCAAAGCCTTGATAAAATCTTCCGTATCCGAAACGTCTTCTTGACTTTCCAGCAAGGTTCTAACCCACTTTAGTTTATCATCCAAAGTGGCTCGGTTTTCATTTACACCACTTTTATATTTCCAGTGGGCGGCGATACCGTATTCGGCAGTATTGTGCATATCCCAGGTTCTGATCTGAACCTCAAAGGGAATCCCTTCTTTTCCGATCACCGTTGTATGCAACGATTGATACATATTTGGTTTTGGCGTAGAAATATAATCCTTAAACCGGCCGGGAATGGGATGATAAAGATCGTGGATAATACCTAAAAGATAATAACAATCGTTTACGGTATTCACGATCAGCCGGAACGCATAAATATCATATAACTCTTCAAAGTTTTTATTTTGCGTGAACAGTTTACGATAGATGCTGAAAATATGTTTCACCCGATAAGAGATTGAAAACTCAATATCGTACTCTTTCAGTTTCTCGCAAATACTGGCCCGGGTTCGTTCAACAAATTCATGTCCGCTGGTTTCCAGTTCTTTCAGACGGTCTTTAATCATTTTGCAACCGTCGGGATCCAGATAGGTAACGGAAATATCTTCTAATTCCTGTTTTACCCGTTGCATCCCCAAACGGTGGGCCAATGGAGCATAAATTTCCAAAGTTTCCCGGGCCGTTTTCAACTGTTTATCACGAGGACGTGCGTCCAGCGTGCGCACATTATGCAGGCGATCCGCCAATTTAATCAGAATAACGCGGATATCCTTTGCCATTGCTAAGAACATTTTGCGCAAATATTCTACTTGGGCCTCTTCTTTTGTTGTATAGGGGATCTGCCCCAATTTCGTTACTCCATCCACCAGATTGGCGCATTCGATTCCGAATTCTTTTTTTACAGCATCAAAAGTCAGATCCGTATCTTCAATGGTATCGTGGAGCAAAGCCGCCACAATGGAATCTGTATCCAGCCCAAATTCATACACTAATTTTGCCACATGGAGTGGGTGGCAGACATAGGCCTCTCCGGAAGAACGTTTTTGTCCTTCGTGGCAACCCTTAGAGCGTTCATAAGCACGAGTGATCTTTTCCACATCAAAATGGCGCTCATCTTCATTCAGTTGTTTTATTAAAGAATCAAATAAACGGTCTTCCAGACTCACACAGATTCACCTGCCTTTTGCTCAATGGCTTTCAAAATTTTTGAATCATTCAAATTTACACGCTTTTCGGGATGAACTTGCAATTTAGAATAATAAGGACTTCCCTTGATGTTAGTATATTCCAAAATCTGCAATTCCTTCAAAATTTCCAAAGCGTGATAAATAGCGCCGGGAGCGATTGTAAACCGTTGATCCGCCTCAATATGAGAGAGCAACGTATTCAAATCAAAGGATGAAATCCCTTTGCATAATTGGCGTTTCATATAGCGA
>JAZNEH010000122.1:0-13160 GCA_045588515.1 Eubacteriales bacterium | reverse complement strand
ACCCTAAGGTACAAAGTAGTTTTGAGATACAGATTTTTCGTTCAGGCGCAACGAGAAAAATCCCGCAATGCTGACGCATTACGGGATTTTTTCATTGTGTTTGGGCGGAAAAGATGCTTTCAAAACCGATTCTTCCTTGCGAAGGGTCGCCCTTCGGCGGGAGGATTTTTTATTGACAGAATGTTTTTTTATTTGCTATAATGGAAGCGTATTATCCCGATTTTTTAACATTATCTTGTCTTTGCGAGGAACATTATGTCTAAATACGAAAAGCATTTCTATCTGGATCCGGAACTACCCATCAGCCTGCATTATGATCAGGGCAGCAAGAATTTTTCCCCCCTTCACTGGCATGAACCGATTGAAATTTTATATTACGCAGAGGGTCAATGCGAAATGATCATTAACGGGATTCGCCGCTCAGCGAAAGCCGGTGACTTGATCTTTTTAAATTCCAACTGCGTGCATAATTTCCACTCTGCCACTGAAAATTGCCATTATTATTGCCTAACAGTGGACCTTTCCGTTGCAGATAGTTTTGGCCTGCAACCCTTAGGGGAGCAACCGGTAATCGAAAGCCGGGATGCGGAGTTGATTGCCCTTTATATGCGACTGGTGCAGTTACAAAATGATCAACCGTCCTATTATAAAAAAGAGATGAAGGCAATCATCCTGCAATTAATGATTCGGCTGATCCGCCTGCCCAAAACGGAGCCGAAAGAATCCTTTCATATCACTTCTCAATGCCGGATGGTGATGCAGGCTGTCAGTTATCTGCAAAGTCATTTTACCGAGCCCATCACAGTGGAAGAATTAAGCAACCATCTGGGATTCAGCAAATATTATTTCTGCCGCCAATTCAAGGAGATCACCGGCCAGACCATGGTGGATTATCTGAATCTCTTGCGATGCAAAAATGCCCGCCGCCTGTTGGCAGAGGGCACCCATAATGTGAGCGAAAGCGCCCGGCTTTCCGGGTTCAGCAATCTATCGTATTTTGCAAAGGTCTATAAAAAACATATGGGTTGCTTGCCTTCAAAGAGCACGCAATCATAAAAAAGTTGTCACAGAGAAATTTCTGCGACAACTTTTTTTATAATTCAATGGGTTCGCCATTCAAACATACTTTGGAAAAACTCGACTGAGGGCAATCTTGGATTGCAAAAACGCCATCCGGCCATGCGGCCAGAAAACCTTCACGATCTTCCAAGGAAAAGTTCTCCAAGCGAAGTCCTTTGACATTGCTTGCCCGGAACCAAGAAGTTCCTTTCTTAACAAAGCAACCTTCTGTGAAGGGTTTGAGGCCATCAATCATCTGAACGGCGAAATTCCGCAGGCAGATATTTTCCACCACATTCCCCGGCAAAACGTTAAAATGGATATACCCATATACCTCTGCCCGAACATCTTGGAGCGTGATATTTTTGATAAAAGCCCCTCCGCTGGATTCACTGATGATCTCCACCGGCCGGGAGCAATTGGTTACTGTAATATGCGAAATGCTCACATCCTCAATCGTGGTATTGCAGGTGCCGTGGTAACTAGACATAATCTGCACAGCGGGAGCACCTCGGGTGATACATAAATTAGAGATCCGGATATGGCGGATGGTTCCATTCCCCAGCCCCAGACGGATGGCGGATGAAGAGGAAGAAAGCACGCAATTACTGATGGTTACGTATTCGCAAACAGGCTTAGCCTTTTGCAAAAGGCCGCAGTTCCCGCGAATAGCGATGCGATCATCCCCTGTATCGATCACGCAATTCGAAACCGTAACATGGCGGCAACAATCGATATCAATCCCATCACTATTAAAGAAATCGGGGGGATTAAAGGTATGTAGGCCGTGAACGGTAACATATTCGCAACCGTGGAGATAACAGCCCCAGCAAGGTTGGTTGGTAATGGTAATGTTTTCCACCAGCACCCGCTTACACTCAATAAAGCAAAGCAACTGGCCGGGCCGGCATTTTTCAGGGTCCTTTGCCTGGCGGCAACCTTGGTTCCAAACATAGGCACCCCACGGCTCATTTTCTCCTAAAAAATAATCCCCGTTTCCATCCAGAGCACCGGTGCCGGTAACGGCCACGTTTTCACATTCCAGAGCGATGATCAAGTGTTTCCCCAACCACTTTTCGCTGACGGGGCTGGAGATATTCTGGGGATAGGCGTCCACCTCATTATAATCCTCCATCCGATCGCTGCCCTGCAGGCGGGCGCCGTGTTCCAAATGCAATTCCACATTGGAACGAAGCCAGATGGTGCCGCTGCGAAAATGGCCTGCGGGAACAATTACTTTGCCCCCGTTTTTCCTAAAGAATCGATGGCTTTCTGAATTGCTTCAGTAGAAAGAGTCTTGCCGTCGGCAACCGCACCGAACTGAAGAATATTTACTTCCATTGGAATCTTCTCCTAACAAATATTTGCCCTCAGTATAAAAGGATTCATAATCGATGTCAAGGGTTATGAAAACAAAACTTTTTCGTCTTTTTGCAAAAAAAGCATTATTGTGTTAAATTCAAGCAACATTAATTGGTTTACCTTTATTGTTTTATGTTATATAATATATAAAGACAACCTGTCAATTTTATTTACATTTCGAAAGGAGATTTTGTGAGTGTATGATTTTTCTATCGGCGTAATGCTGGAATCCTTCCGCCAGCCCATCCCCGTTGCCCTGAAAAAGGCACGTGAAGTTGGGGCTTCCGGCATCCAGGTTTATGCCTCCAGAGGGGAGCTCGCTCCCGAAAATCTCTCTCCCGCCGCCCGGAAAGAATTTCTGGCGATGGTGAAAGGGGAAGGCTTAAAGATTTCTGCTCTTTGCGGAGATCTGGGCAAAGGGTTCCACGATCCCGCCCTGAACCCCGGCCTGATCGCCAAATCCAAGGAAATTTTGGAAATGGCTAAAGAACTGGAAACCAACATCGTGACCACCCATATCGGCGTTGTGCCCGAGGATCCCAATCATCCCCGGTTCAAGATTATGCAGGAGGCTTGCTTCCAGTTGGCTGAATTCGCGGATTCTTTAGATGCCCATTTTGCCATCGAAACCGGCCCCGAAACTGCCGCCACTTTGAAGCAGTTCTTAGATTCTCTCCATTCCACCGGCGTGGCAGTCAATATGGATCCCGCTAACTTCGTAATGGTAACGGGCGACGATCCTGTTCAGGGCGTTTATACCCTAAAGGATTATATCGTTCATACCCACGCTAAGGACGGCCAACGGAATTATTACCGTGCGCCTGAACAGGTTTACGGTTTGGAAGAATCCGAAATGCTAGCCAGCCCCTCCTTTACCGAACTGCCCCTGGGCACCGGCAAGGTGGATTTCCCCAACTACTTAAAAGCGCTGGATGAGATCGGCTATCACGGGTTCCTCACCATCGAACGTGAAGTGGGCGATGACCCCGAAAAGGATATTCGCACTGCCGCTGATTTCTTGAGAGATTTGATTAAATAACAGGAGATAATAACTATGGAAAAGAAACTGAAAGTTGCCGTTATCGGTGTTGGTAGCATTTCCAACCAGCATATCAAAGGCTATCTGGCTAACCCCAGAGTGGAACTCTACGCTTTTTGCGACATCAACGAAAAAACTCTGCAAAGAAAGGCTGAAAAATACGGCGTTACCCGCCTTTACACCGATTGCGAAACGATGCTAAAAGAACTGCCCGAGATCGACGCTGTGAGCGTTTGTACCTGGAACAGCGCCCACGCACCCTGCACCATTGCTGCTTTGAACGCCGGCTGCCACGTGCTTTGCGAAAAGCCCATGGCTACCAACGCCGAAGAAGCCCGCACTATGGCAGAAGCCGCCAAAAAGGCCGGGAAACTGTTGATGATCGGTTTTGTTCGCCGCCACGGCAACGACTGCCGCATTGTGAAAGACTTTATCGATAGCGGCTTTATGGGCGATATCTATTACGGCAAGGTGACCTATCTGCGCCGTAACGGTGCTCCCGGCGGCTGGTTCGGTGATAAGAGCCGCTCTGCCGGTGGCCCCTTGATCGATCTGGGCGTACACGTGATCGATCTTTCCCGCTATCTGATGGGCAACCCCAAGCCCGTTTCCGTTTACGGCGCCACCTTCTATAAACTGGGCGACCGCAAACACATTAAATCCACCGGCACTAAGGTTCATACCTCCGGTGAGGCCTCTAAAGACGATATTTTCGATGTAGAAGATCTGGCCAGCGCTATGATCCGCTATGATAACGGTGCCGTTGTTTCTGTGGAAGCCTCCTTCACCCTGAACATTGAAAAGGACGTAGGAAACATCGAACTGTACGGCACCAAGGCCGGCTGCAAACTGGATCCCGAAGTGAAGATCTACACCGAACAGAATGGCTACCTAACCAATATCGGAATGGCCGGCAAGACCGCTTTAAGTTTCGACGGCCTGTTCGAAGGTGAGATCAACCACTATGTTGATTGTATTTTAGACGGCGTTGAATGTAAGGCTCCCGCCGAGGACGGCATCGCTTTGATGAAAATTCTGGATGCCATTTATAAATCTGCTGAAACTGGACACGAAGTGATCTTATAATAAATTTTTCTGTTCGTATCTACTGTTATTCCCAAGCGATCCGCAAGGGAATTCTTCCCTATGACCGCCATTGAATTTAAAGAAATGGAAGACTGCATCAAAGGCGTTGAACTGGGCTTGATCAACTTAAAAAAGGATGGTTCGGAAGCCTATGACGCATAATAGGGCAGATCGCTGAAAAAATCGGATTTCTCCTTGAGGTGATTGAACGGTTTCTGCGATTTATCAGGGGCTGGCTGAAAAGCCAGCCCCTTTCGTTTACTTTTTCTCACTCCGGCTTTTTTCTTCACAAAAATCCGCCTTCCTCATCAGAAGGAAGCAGTTCGGTAATTATGATTTTCAAAGTAAAAACAACCCTGCGGGAGGTGGTTTATTCCCGCAGGGCCGCCGCTGTATTGCAATTACTTATAGGTTGTTCCCCCTTTTGAAGGGGGAACACGGGCGGCTCACCAGTCGCCCGGAGGGGTTTGTGTCCGCTGACACTAGCCCTTGACGGCTCCGGAAACCACACCTTTGATGATATGCTTTTGCCCCAGCGCATAAAAAATCACCACCGGCACAATCGCCAGCACCAAAAGCGCCATAAACGCCCCATAATCCACCGTTCCGTAACTATCCGTTACCGCCGATTGAATGGCCATAGGAATCGTATAAAAACCCCGGGTTTTATCCAACACCAGCGTGGGCAACAGATAATCGTTCCAGATCCACATCATCTGCAGAATTGCCACGGAGATCATCGTTGGTTTCATAATAGGCATCACCACCCGAAAAAAGGTGGAAGGCGGGTTGCAACCGTCGATCAGGGCGGCTTGCTCGATTTCCAACGGAATACTTTTCACAAAGCCACAGAATAAAAACACCGATAAACCGGCCCCAAACCCTAAATATACCAGCGGAATACTCCAAGGGGCTGTTAAATTGAGTCGATCCGCCACATAGGGCAAGGTGAACATCACCATCTGAAAGGGCACCACCATAGAAAACACAAACAGATAATAGATCCCTTTGCAGAATTTTCCGCCCACCCGGATGATGAACCAGGCCGACATCGACGTGCAGAGCAAGATCAACCCCACCGACAGCACGGTTACGATCAGGCTATACACCACAGAATTCAGAAAATCAATAGACGTGACCCCCCGGATATAATTGGAAAAGCCCACGAAGGTTTCCCGGTTCGGCAGGGCAAATACCTGGCTGGTGATGGCTTCCTTCGTTTTAAACGAATTATAAACCAACACCGCCAACGGAATAATATAAAATGCTGTGAGTACGCCGAACAGGGCTGTGAGCCAATGGCTTTTTTCTTTCATTGATCCACCTCCCTGCGATTGGTGAGCCAGAGTTGCGCTAAGGCCAGCCCGGCTACAATCACCAGAAAGACCACTGCCATCGCCTGGGCAGTCCCGTGGGTTTTTGGGGTGGTTCCATAGGCGTTGCGGATCGCCAGGGCCAGCATCTCGGTCATTCTACCGGGTTTCCCATCGGTTAAGGCTAAATTCTGATCGAAAAGTTTAAAAGAATTCGTCAACGTCAAAAACGTGCAGATCGTGATGGAGGGCATCACCATCGGCAACGTCACGTGGCGCAGAGTTTGCCAACGGCCGGCTCCGTCAATGGCGGCCGCCTCTCGCAGGTGATCGGGCACCGATTGCAGGCCGGAAATATAAATAATCATCATATATCCGATCTGTTGCCAAGCCACTACCGCCACTAAGCCCCAAAAGCCATAAACCGAACTATAAGTGAGATCTTTTCCAAAAAGGGGGATCAAAACCCCATAGTTGATCAACATCTTCCAGATATAACCCAAAACAATGCCGCCAATCAGATTGGGCATAAAAAAGAGTGTGCGAAAAAGATGGGTACCTCGGATGCCTCGGGTTAACCCCAAGGCCACGCCAAAGGCGGCCAAATTGATGAGAAGAACCGAAACCAGCGTGAAGAGCGACGTGAAGATAAAGGAAGGCCAGAACTGGGAATCCGCTGTAAACACCCGCAAATAGTTGGCAAAGCCCACGAAAGTGCCACGATCCACCGAGGTATACTCACAAAAGGAAAGCCAAAGTCCCATAAAAAACGGGATTAGAAAACCAATCGCAAAGGCCACCAACGTGGGCAATAAAAACAGCGGGAACCACTTTTTAATCGTTTTTGAAATCATCTTAATGGGCCGCCTCGTATTCCTTTCGCCAACCGTCTACAAAAGCCTCTTTCACCTTGGCCCAAAGTTCATCGGTTCTGCCGCCCTGTGCATAGGCCAATAAGGCAGATCCCACGCCATCCTTCCAATTATCGCTGGGGATGGTGGCAAAATTCCAAGAAACGGGCGTATGGCCGGCGGCAAGATCCGCATCAGCGGCTTTAATCAACGGATTATCCGTTGTTTTCGATTGGCGGAAGGGGCTCAAAAATCCCATTTCTTCGGCCATAGCGGTGGTGCCGGCCTCGCTGGTTACCAACCATTCCAAAAAAGCCAAAGTAGCCTGAATATCAGCCTCATCCGCATTTTTATTCACGCACCAATAGTTTTCACTGCCAGTGCAAAGCCCCTGAGCGCCCTCGGCCGGACCGCCGATATAAATCGGCAACATTCCGATATTTTCAGCGCCGATTTTTTGCTCCATCGTATCGTTCCAAACCCAGGTTCCGTTTTGGTAAAAGACCGCTTCTCCATTCAAAAATTCATTCAACGCCTCATCGCCGGTTTTGGCACCAATACGTTCCGGCTCCACCGTGGAATTGTTTAAATAAAGATCCCAGATTTGCCGATATTCATTCAAAAATGTTCCCTGAATATCAGCAGCAGAATCGATCCCTCGATCTTCATATTCATAATAGATGGGCAGATTTGCCAAGTGAGTTTTAAACCGCCAATCGGAAGAAGGATCCATCCCCGCCGAAGCAAAGGCGCCCAAAATACCCAGATCATTCTTATGAGCCTGCAAATCCTCCGCCAAAGTCTTTAAGGATTCAAAGCCATTCACTTCCTCCAGAGATTTCACTTTGGCCTCTGGCATCGCAAAATAACGGTCCAGAAGCGTTTTATTATAGATCAAGCCATAGGTTTCCAACACATAAGCAATTCCATAGACCTTATCATCTTCTTCCAAGGCATAATCCTCATCGGTTAATTGCTCATAAAGGGCGGTATCGGAAAGATCATAGCAATACTCCTTCCATCCTGCCAGACCCACCGGCCCGTTCACCTGAAAGAGCGTGGGCGGGTTTCTCTTAACGATCTCAGCAGAGAGGGTATCCTCATAGGTGCCGGCAGCGGCTGTTACCAGTGTGACCTTCACGCCGGTTTCCTTGGTATATTCCTTCGCCAATTTTTGCCAGGCCGCATCCTGCTCCGGCTTGAAGTTCAGATAATAAACCTCCCCTTCTCCACCGCCCCGGGCGCAAGAGGAAAGCCCGATCAAAACAATGAAGCATACTAAAATTGCAGTTAAACGTTTCAAAAATATCACCGTTCCTTTCTTGGTTTTATTTTGAAACGTTTAACAGAATATATTCATAAAAAAACAAGAGAAAGCTGACGCTTTCTCTTGTTTTTTCTTTTATTTGAATAATTTACTCAATTTTTCGGCAAAACCCGATTTGCGTTCAAAATTTTTAGGTTCCAGCGAATCAGAGAACTTTTTCAGCAATTCCTTTTGCTTTTTGGAAAGATTGCGGGGGATTTCTACCTCGATGGTAACATACATATCCCCTTTTGTTTTGGTGCCGATCCGCACAATCCCCTTCCCCCTAAAACGGAAGGTTGCGCCGTTTTGGGTGCCTTCGGGCAAGTCGTATTCTACCTTACCTTCCAGCGTGGGAACCTGCAATTTTGCCCCCAGAGAGGCATCCACCAGGTTTACGGGGATCTTGCAATAAATATCCGTTCCCCGGCGCTCAAAAAGTTCATGGTCCCGCACCCGGATCCCGATGTAAACATCCCCTTCCGGGCCGCCGTTTAAACCAGAATGGGCTTGATTGCGCATTGTCAGGGTTTGATCATTATCAATTCCTGCCGGAACAGTAACTTTGATCTTTTTATCTTCCATAATGATCCCGCCCTGGCAATGGCTACAAGGCGTTTTGATCTGTTTGCCTCGGCCATTACAAGAAGGACAAGTGCTTTGGGATTGAATATTGCCTAAAATCGTGCGCTGAACAGTGGTTACAACACCGCTCCCCTTACATTGACTGCAGGTTTCCAGTTCCTTGCCGTCTTTGGCGCCGGTGCCTCTACAATGATGGCAACTGCGGCGGCGGCGCAAATTGATCTCTTTTTCGCAACCAAAGGCCGCCTCTTCGAAATCCAGCGTAATAAAGGTTTCGATATCCTCGCCTTTACGGGGAGCGTTATTGCGCCCGCTTCGGCCGCCACCAAATCCGCCACCGAAGAAGGAACTGAATACGTCGCCAAAATCACCCATACCGCCAAATCCGCCGAAACCACCAAATCCGCCGTCACCGCCGGCGCCATAGTTGGGATCTACTCCCGCATGGCCGAACTGATCGTAGCGAGATTTCTTTTCGGGATCGGATAGGATCCCATAGGCTTCGTTCACTTCTTTGAACTTTTCCTCGGCAGTCTTATCATCGGGGTTCAGGTCGGGATGATATTTTTTGGCCAGGCGCCGATATGCTTTTTTGATATCGTCGTCGGAGGCGCTTTTTCCTAAGCCCAGCACCTCATAATAATCACGTTTTTCTGACATAGTCCCTCACCTATCACAGAAAGAGAGCACCCCGAACAGATGCTCCCTTCTGTTTAAAAATCAATTATTCTGCGTCTTTAAAATCGGCATCGTAAACGCCATCTGCACCGCCGGGAGCAGCGCCGGCATCAGGGCCGGGAGCAGCACCGGGGGCCGCACCGGGATTTTGCTGATAAATCTTGGAGGAGAGTTCATAAACCTTATTCTGAACTGCCTCGGTAGCGGCCTTAATGGCATCTGTATCAGTGGCCTTCAAGGCTTCTTTCAGTTTATCCACTTCTGCCTGAACGCCAGCCTTATCGGCTTCATCCAGTTTATCGCCGGCTTCGTTCATCAGTTTTTCGGTTTGGTAAACCATCTGATCTGCGTTGTTGCGGATCTCGATGCCCTCTTTGATCTTCTTATCCTCAGCCGCACAAGCTTCGGCTTCTTTCACAGCCTTTTCAATATCTTCTTTAGAAAGATTGGTGGAGGCGGTGATGGTGATCTTCTGTTCTTGGCCGGTACCCAGATCCTTTGCAGAAACGTTCACAATACCGTTGGCGTCGATATCGAAGGTTACTTCGATTTGAGGCACGCCACGGGGAGCGGGTGCAATGCCGGTCAGTTGGAATTTACCCAGAGTTTTATTGGAAGCGGCCATCTCACGTTCACCTTGCAGAACGTGGATTTCTACGCTGGGCTGGTTATCAGCCGCAGTGGAGAAGATCTGGCCCTTCTTGGTGGGGATGGTGGTGTTCCGTTCGATCAACTTAGTGAACACGCCGCCCAAAGTTTCCAAGCCCAAAGACAACGGCGTTACGTCCAGCAGAACAACGCCCTTCACGTCGCCGCCCAGAACACCGCCCTGAATAGCGGCACCGCAAGCAACACATTCATCGGGGTTGATGCCTTTATGGGCTTCCTGACCCATAAATTTGCTGATAGCTTCCGCAACGGCGGGGATCCGGGTGGAACCGCCCACCAGCAGAACCTTCTTCACATCGGAAGGAGCCAGTTCGGCATCTTGCAATGCCTGACGCACAGGAGCCATTGTGCCTTCCACCAGATCAGCAGTCAGTTCATTGAACTTTGCCCGCGTGAGGGTCATATCCAGATGGAGAGGACCGGCAGGACCGCCGCTGATGAAGGGCAGGTTGATATTCGTTGTCATCATACCGGAAAGTTCGATCTTTGCCTTTTCAGCGGCTTCTTTCAAGCGCTGATTTGCCATATTATCGGCCCGCAGATCAATGCCGTTTTGAGCCTTGAATTCGTTCGCCATCCAATCGATGATCCGTTGATCGAAATCATCGCCGCCCAGGCGGTTATTACCGGCCGTTGCCAAAACTTCGCAAACACCATCGCCGATTTCCAAAATAGAAACGTCGAAGGTACCGCCGCCCAAGTCGTATACCATAATCTTTTGCTCGCCTTCTTTATCAACGCCATAGGCCAAAGCGGCGGCAGTGGGCTCGTTAATGATTCTCTTCACATCCAAACCGGCAATCTTACCGGCATCCTTAGTGGCCTGACGCTGAGAATCGCTGAAATAAGCAGGAACGGTGATAACCGCTTCTGTTACCGGCTCGCCCAAGAATGCTTCAGCATCTGCTTTCAGTTTCATCAAAACGAATGCCGAAATTTCTTCGGGAGAGTAATTCTTATCGTCGATGGTAACCCGGCGGGCGCTACCCATATCTCTTTTAATAGAAGCAATGGTGCGATCCGGGTTCGTGATTGCCTGGCGTTTTGCCACCTGGCCGACCATTCTTTCGCCATTTTTGCTGAATGCAACAATAGACGGAGTGGTGCGGGCACCTTCGCTGTTGGCAATAACGGTGGGTTCGCCGCCTTCCATAACGGCTACGCAGCTATTTGTTGTACCTAAGTCGATACCAATAATCTTTCCCATAATATAAATCCTCCTTTTGGGTTAGTTGGCAGTTTTTACACAAGCAGGACGAATGACCATTTCATCCTTATAAACATATCCTTTTTGGAATACTTCAACAATTTCGCCCTCTTTGTATTCCTCATCTTCTATATGCATGATCGCCTCATGGCGGTTGGGATCGAAAATTTCGCCCTTCTCACCAATGGCGGTTACGCCAATATTTTTTAAGCAGTCCATCATCTGGCGCAAAGTCATTTCCACGCCGCTCTTGAGGCCTTCTTCGCCCTGAGCCGCCGCCAAGGCACGCTCCAGATTATCGATAGCCGGCAAAATAGCCGCTACTGCTTTTGCAACGCCATCCCCATAAATATGATCCTTTTCACGGGCAGAGCGTTTGCGGAAATTATCATATTCTGCGTAAAGCCGCAGATACTGTTCGTGTTCTGCGTTGAATTTTTCTTCCCATTCGTTGGGTTTCTTTTCTTTCTTTTTCTTCGGCTTCGGCTCAGCCTTCACCTCTTCTGCCGGTTGCGTTTCCGGCGTTTCAGGAGTTACCTTTTGATTTTCTTCCATGATTAACCTTCCCTATCTTTTAAATAGCGTTCGATACATTTTGCGAAATATTCCACTTGGGAACAGTTTTCACCGTAGTTCATTCGTTTCGGCCCCAACAAACTAATGGCGCCAAATCCGGATTTACTGCCGTATTTCCGAACGATCAATCCCATATCACTAAAATTGATGCCGGCGATCTCACTGCCGATGGCGATGGATAGTTCCTTGCCGTCGCGCGGATTTAGCAATGAACGCATATCTTCTTCCCGGCTCAAAAACTTCAAAACATTCTGCACCTTATGCACTTCATAAAACTCCGGATGAGAGAGCAGATTACTTTGGCCGGACACAAACACCTTTGGATCCCGAATCGAATGAACCATATTCTTCACGATGCCTGCAACAAAGTTCCAGTTTTGATGCAACCCGGCCAGCATTTTTTCCAACTGATCGAAATCATCATCCTGCAACCGAGCAAAACTCACATCGCCCAAGAATTGATTCAATGTATCGGAAAGAGCGGCGATATCATCGTCATCGGCAAGAAAATAAAACCGGCAAAAACTGTTTTTAACCGTTCCATTTCGGGTGATCGCCACCAAGTTCAGGCAGTTATCAGCCGTGTTAATTAATTCCACTTTAATAATGCGATCATCATCAGAATGGCTCATTACTGCGGCGGCTGTATAACCGGTGATCTCAGAAAAACGGGATAAGGCGTGTTTTAAAAATTCATCCACGTTCCCGCTGGGATCTTCAATCGCCTCTTCGATAACAATGGCCCGCTCCGCCGGCAATACCGTTTCCTGCAAAAGATAATCCACATAATAGCGGTATCCCTTTTCGGTGGGAATCCGGCCGGCGCTGGTATGAGGTTGCTCTAAGAACCCATCTTTCTCCAGGGCGGCCAAATCGTTTCGGATGGTTGCCGAAGAAATCTGCAGATCAATCCGCTCCAAAATTAATTTAGAGGCAACCGGCTCGCCTGTTTCCACATAGGCTTCTACCAACGCTTTTAAGATCAAATTCAGGCGATCTTTCATCCTTTCACCGTCCCTTTAAAATTTAGCACTCAAAGCCTTCGACTGCTAACAATCATACTTTACCACTATTTTATGCGATTGTCAACACTTGATTTTAAAAAAATTATGAATAATTCTTGACATTTCATAAACTCCCCCTATATAATAAAAATATGAAAAAAATTGATGACGGAGGGATCTTTCATGGCAGAGTTTAAATATGAGATTACCGAGCGTTTCGGCAGACTGCCCGAAAACGCAAACGGCTGGAGCAAGCAATTGAACAAAATCAGTTGGATGGATCGTGCTCCGAAGTATGATCTAAGAGAATGGTCGCCGGATGGCACCAAAATGAACAAAGGCGTTTCCTTCACTGATGAAGAATTGATTGCTCTGCGGGATCTGCTGAATAGTTTGAAACTTGACTAATTGCAAAATAAAGCACC
>JAZNEH010000121.1:0-2379 GCA_045588515.1 Eubacteriales bacterium | reverse complement strand
TCGGGCTGCTCGAAATGCAGATGGACGTGTTATTATGTATGCCGATGAAGTGACCGGTTCAATGGAGCGTGCCATTAAAGAAACAGAGCGTCGTCGCCTTGCTCAGCAAGCCTATAATGAAGCCAATGGGATAACGCCTAAAACCATTCAAAAAGATGTTCGTGAAGTGTTGGATATCGGAACTGTTCCCAAAGGAACAAGCCGCCGCCAGTTGAAACTATCTATGGATGAAAAGTCTGCAATGATCAAAGATTTGGAAAAACAGATGAAAGAGGCCGCTTCAATGCTGGAATTTGAGTATGCGGCTATGTTACGTGATAAAATAGCAACGCTAAAAGGGGAATAAAATGCCAAAAGAATTCATAACCATCAAAGGAGCGCGGGCTAATAACTTAAAGAACATCGACTTAAAGATCCCTCGGGATAAGTTGGTTGTTTTCACCGGCCTTTCTGGCTCCGGGAAAACATCTCTGGCCTTTGATACGATTTACGCCGAAGGCCGTCGCCGCTATGTGGAAAGTTTATCTTCTTATGCGCGGCAGTTTTTGGGGCAGATGGATAAAGCGGATGTAGATGAGATCTCCGGCCTTTCTCCGGCCATTTCCATTGACCAAAAAACCACATCAAAAAATCCCCGTTCCACAGTAGGAACCGTAACGGAGATCTATGATTATCTTCGGTTGCTATATGCCCGAATCGGAAAGCCCCATTGCCCGATTTGCGGAAGAGAAATCACGCAGCAGACTGTGGATCAGATCGTCGACCAGGTTTGTACTCTGCCGGAACGGACAAAGATAACCGTTTTAGCTCCTGTGGTACGTGGAAGAAAAGGGGAATATCAAAAACTTTTTGAAGATGCCCGCCGAAGCGGATTCGCCCGCGTTCGGGTTGACGGTAATTTATACGGGTTAGAAGAAACGATCACCCTGGAGCGGAATATTAAACACCATATCGAAATCGTTGTGGACCGTTTAATTATGAAGGAAGGAATCCAGCAGCGTTTGACCGATTCCATTGAAACTGCATTACACCACGCTGAAGGTTTGGTGATTGTGGCGCCGGAAAACCAGGAGGAGATTTTGTTTTCTCAGAATTTTGTTTGCCCGGAACACGGTTTTTCTATGGAAGAACTTTCGCCCCGTATGTTTTCTTTTAATAATCCGTTTGGCGCTTGTCCTCAATGCGATGGATTAGGGTTTATGATGAAAGTAGATGCTTCGTTGGTCGTGCCAAAGCCCCATTTGTCGATCAATGAAGGCGCCATTAGAGCCAGTGGATGGTATCTTTCTTCCGGCGATAACATTGCCAAAATGTATTTTCGTGCGTTGAGCGAAAAATACGGATTTTCTTTAGATACGCCTTTTGATGAGTTAACAAACGAACAACAAAATATCATTTTGTTTGGTAATCACGGTGAAAAATTGGATATGAAGCGGAATGCTTCTTTTGGTTCGGTTGCGTATAGCAGTTCTTTTGAGGGTGTTATTCCGAATTTGGAACGCCGTTTTCGGGAAACCAATAGTGATTTTATTCGCCGTGAAATTGAGAATGTTATGAGCGATAGCCCTTGTACGGGTTGCTATGGAAAACGCCTGAAAAATGATATTTTGGGGGTTACTGTTGGCGAAAAGAATATTATTGAAGTAACTGATCTTTCAATTTTGCATATGATCGAATTTTTTGAAACTTTAGCGCTTTCAGAAACAGATCAAATGATTGCCAATCAGGTTTTGAAAGAGATTATCAGTCGTCTGAATTTCTTAAAAAGTGTAGGGTTGGAATATCTGACGCTGTCCAGAAGTGCCGGAACTCTTTCCGGCGGTGAGAGCCAGCGAATTCGGTTGGCAACCCAGATTGGCTCCACACTAATGGGGGTTCTATATATATTGGATGAGCCCTCGATCGGCTTGCATCAACGTGATAACGATAAATTGATTGCAACTTTAAAGCATCTGCGGGATTTAGGCAACACACTGATTGTTGTGGAACACGATGAAGATACGATGCGAGCAGCCGACTATATCGTGGATATTGGTCCGGGCGCCGGAATCCACGGCGGGGAAGTGGTTGCTTGCGGCACGCCGGAAGATGTGATGAATAATCAAAATTCTCTGACCGGACAGTATTTATCTGGGGCAAAAATGATCCAAATCCCTGAAAAACGGCGAGCAGGAAACGGAAACTATCTAGAGGTTATCGGAGCAGCCGAAAACAATTTGAAAGATATTAACGTGAAAATTCCCCTGGGAACGTTCACTTGTATTACCGGGGTTTCCGGTTCGGGTAAATCCTCTTTGGTAAATTCGGTGATTAATAAAACCCTTGCCCACGAATTAAACGGGGCCAAAACCTTTCCGGGCAAGGTGAAACGGATTGAAG
>JAZNEH010000120.1:0-12705 GCA_045588515.1 Eubacteriales bacterium | reverse complement strand
AGGAAGAACCTGCTCCTGTTCAAGAAGAACCAGCCAATGAGTCTGAAACGGATCCGATCGATAAAAATACAGTTGAATTTAAGATTGAACCGAAGGCTGAGAAAAAGGTTCCTACTGTCGAAGAAAAAGTGAGTTCCGGCGTAAGCCAAATTAAATTCGACACAAATTTTAAATTTGGCGTAGACTACGATATCAATAAAGACGAATAAGGAGCGGCTCTTGAAATTTTTAAAGCGTTATTACTGGGTTTTAATTACAGTATTTCTAGTTGTTCTTGATCAACTTTCTAAATTCATCGTTAACCGTTCGATTGAAATTAATGATTCCATTGTGGTTATTCCCGGTTTTTTCTCATTATCTCACGTGCGCAATACCGGCGCCGCTTTTGGGATTTTATCCAATCAACGTTGGATTTTTATGGTATTCACCGCTATTGTTATCATTGTTGCAGTTGCTTTAATGCTCTCTAACCGTGTTAAAAACTGTTGGGGAATTATTTCACTCTCTATGATAATGGGCGGCGGGATCGGCAATATGATCGACCGTGTCTTTTTGGGCGAAGTGGTAGATTTTTTTGCCTTTAATTTCTGGGGCTATCAATTTGCTGTATTTAATGTAGCCGATATTTTTGTTTGCTGCGGAACTTTTATTTTGGCTCTCTATGTGTTTTTGAGCCATGATTTTGATAGTAACCCTAAAAAGGAACCTGAAGATGAAGCGATTTGAGTTGATTGTTGAATCGGATGGGATGCGTATTGATTCCTTTGTGGCATCGCAAATTGAGGAATTATCTCGCTCTAGAATCGGAAACCTGATTGATGAGGGTTTAGTTACGATTGAAGGCAAGAAAATTTCAAAGAGTTATAAACTCAAGAAAAACGATCGTATCACGATTGAAATTCCACCTCCCGAAGAGGGCCTTCCTGCGCCTGTGGAAATGGCACTGAACATTCTTTACGAAGATGAGCATCTGTTGGTTTTGAATAAACCCAAAGGTGTGGTGGTTCATCCTGCTCCCGGCCACCAAGGGGATACTCTGGTGAATGGATTGCTATCTCATTGCGGAGAGAGTTTATCAGGCATCAACGGTGAAATTCGTCCGGGTATTGTGCATCGGATTGATAAAGATACTAGCGGTCTTTTGGTAATTGCTAAAAATGATATTGCCCACCATGGGCTTTCTAAACAATTTGAATCTCATTCCATTGATCGGGTATATGAAACCATTGTTTTTGGGAAAATGCCCTGCAATGAGGGGACCATCGATGCTCCAATCGGGCGCAGTTCCAAAGATCGCAAGAAAATGGCGGCCGGAGTTCAAGGAGGAAGAAGAGCAGTTACTCATTATCGAGTTATTAAGCAATATCCTCAGTTTGCCCATATTGCATGCAAATTGGAAACCGGGCGAACCCATCAGATTCGTGTTCATTTATCATCCATCGGGCATTTTGTTCTGGGCGATACTGTTTACGGCCGATCGGTGCCTAATGTCAAAATCGATTTTGAAGGGCAATGTCTGCATGCTAAGATTTTAGGTTTCGACCATCCGGTAACCGGCGAACACTTGTATTTTGAAAGTGAGTTGCCGGAATATTTTAAAATTCTCTTGACAAAGTTAGAGCGTATGATATAATACCAACAAAGGCCTTTAATTTCAATAAGGGGTGCTGAGTGTGACTCGGCTGAGAGGGAAGATTGATTTTCCTAACCCATGAACCTGATGCGGGTAATGCCGACGTAGGAAAAATAGTACTTGTATTTTCTTTCGCCCTGTGCATTTCTGCGCAGGGCTACTTTTTTGCTTTTTTGGAGGATGAAAATGAAACGAGTACGGGTACTTATGTTAGTAGAAAGTGCAATGCTTTTAACACTGGGAATTGTTTTGGAAGTGGTCGGAAGAATGGTGATTCCGCCTATGCCATTTGGCGGACAACTAACGCTGGTTAGTATGTTACCATTGGTTTTGATTTCATATCGTTATGGCTTAAAATGGGGGTTGTTTTCTGGGTTCGCTTATTCGCTATTACAAATGGCATTGGGTATGAAAACGGTTACAGCTGCATTTCAGCCGGGATACTTTGGCGATGAAACAATGCTGTTTAAGGCGATTTTGATGATTTTATTGGATTATTTGTTGGCCTATACGGTTTTGGGATTTGGTGGTATTTTTCGCGATAAAATTAAAAATTCCGGCATTTCATTAATGTGCGGAAGTTTGGTTGCTTTAACATTTCGGTATTTGACCCATATTTTGTCTGGATATATTTTGTTTAAAGGCTGGGCAGAATGGTTCTTTACTCAGGAAGGCTTCCCGGCATGGGGGGCGAAATTGGTGGAATCCACCAATCCTGAATTATTGGGATTTATTTACAGTGTTGTGTATAATGGAATGTATATGATTCCGGAAATCATAATAACTGCGGTGGCAGCTTTCTTGATTTCAAGGATTCCCGGAATTGCTGTTCGAAAAGTAGACTGACGTTTAAAAGAGGTAATCATTTTGATTGCCTCTTTTTTTATATTTTACTTTACAAAATAGGCTATTATATATTATAATATAAAAAACTATGCCTGTTAGGAGTGATGTTAAAATGGCAGATATTTCGTATAAGAGAATCTTGCTGAAACTCAGCGGTGAAGCGCTGGCTGGTGAAAAGAAATTTGGAATTGATTTTGACTATGTTTTAAAAATCAGTTCTTATATCAAAGAGTGTGTTGATCTGGGAGTTCAAATTGCCATTGTAGTTGGCGGCGGAAATTATTGGCGAGGCAGAAGTAATCAGCATATGGATCGAACTCGTGCGGATTATATCGGGATGCTGGCGACTACTATGAATGCGCTGACGGTTCAGGATGCTTTGATCCAATGTGGCGTAGATTGCCGGGTAATGAGTGCCATTGAGATGCGTCAAGTGGCAGAGCCTTTTGTTCGGAACCGGGCCATTTCTCATTTAGAAAAAGGGAAAGTTGTTATTTTTGCAGCCGGTACCGGAAACCCCTTCTTTTCCACGGACACTTGTGCAGCACTGCGTGCGGCTGAAATCAATGCAGACGTTGTTTTTAAAGCAACGAATGTGGATGGGGTTTATACAGCAGATCCCAAAAAAGATCCGAATGCTAAAAAGTTGCATCATATCCGCTATATCGATATTTTGAAAAATCAATTAGGGGTTATGGATAGCGCCGCCGCTGCGCTTTGCAACGATAATAACCTTCCTTTCTATGTTTTTGATATGTCCGAGCCTTCGAATATTGTTAAGGCGGTAACCGGCGAAGATATTGGAACTACTATTGATAATAAAGGAGAATAAAACTATGGCTAATTACACTGAATTTGAAGAAAAAATGAAGAAAACCATCACCGCTCTAACGAACGACTATGCTAGTATTCGTGCGGGCAGAGCAAATGCGGCTGTTTTGGATCGCCTGCGTGTTGATTATTATGGCGCTTCCAGCAAAATTAATGAAGTTGCCGCCATCAGTGTTCCTGAACCTCGGATGCTGATGATTCAACCTTGGGATGCATCTTTGGTAAAAGAAATTGAAAAAGCCATTTTGGCATCTGATATCGGCATCACCCCTACCAGCGATGGAAAGGTGATTCGGTTAAGTTTCCCTCAGCCTACTGAGGAACGTCGCCGTGAACTGGCAAAAGATGTTAAGAAATACGGTGAAGAATCTAAAGTTGCGATTCGTAACGTTCGCCGGGATGCTCTTGATAAGTTTAAGAAACAGGAAAAGGCCCACGAGATTACAGAGGATGATCTGAAGGGGATTGAAACCGATATTCAGAAACTGACCGACAAGTATATCGCTGAAATTGATAAGTTGGTTGCAGAAAAAGAAAAAGAGATTATGGCAGTTTAATCTGCTTTTGGAGATTTAAATGGGCTTATTTAAAAAGCAACGGCAAATGGTCGATCCCGACCATTTGCCGAACCATATTGGGATCATTATGGATGGAAACGGTCGATGGGCCCAAAAACGGGGGCTTCCTCGCTATGCGGGCCATGTTGCCGGGGCAAAGGTATTTAAAACGATTTCCTATTATGCAAGGGATATCGGCTTGAAAAACCTAACAGTATACGCCTTCTCAACAGAGAATTGGAAACGTCCCGAAGAAGAAGTTTCCAGAATTATGAAGGTTTTAGAAGAATTTATAGACGATGCGCTGAATACCTTTGAAAAAGAGAGGGTTCGCATTCGATTCTTAGGGGATATCTCTGCGTTTACTGGTCAATTGCGTGAAAAAATGGACCGCATTATGGAAGTTACCAGTAAATTTGAGGGCCTGACACTCAATATTGCAATGAATTATGGCGGCCAAAATGAAATTGTTCACGGTGTAAAAGCGGCCGTGCGCAAAGTGCAATCCGGGGAATTAACTTTGGATGAGATTACCCCGGAATCTTTTGGTAAAATGCTATATTATAGTGATTGCTATGATGTGGATCTGATCATCCGGCCCAGCGGCGAAAAGCGATTGTCTAACTTTTTATTATGGCAGGCGGCTTATGCGGAGTTTTGGTATTCGGATATTTTGTGGCCTGATTTTAAGCCCGAGGATCTAGATCGGGCAATTATTGATTATCAAAAAAGAAATAGGAGGTTTGGCGGGGTATGATAAAGAATTTTCTTCAAAGATTATGGACTTCGTTTATTGTTTTGGGCATATTTGGCGTTTTGTTCCTAGTTTCCGGAATATCGCCTCTATTTGAGATTGCAGTTGCGATCTTAATTTGCCTTTGCATTTACGAGGCCTTAACCTGCGCTGGTTGCGCAACCAAGAAGAAATTGCTTTTGCCTTGCTTGGCCTATGGAGCGGCGGTTCCGCTTTCTTTTGTGGTACGGCCCTTTCTGTTTCCACATCGCAATCCGTATTTTGGGATTGTTATTATTTCTTTTTTGTATCTCATTGGATTGTTTGTGATTTTAATGGCAAACTTTAAACATACCAAGTTTAGCGAAGCCACCGTTGCAATGTTTATCACGGTTGTTATCAGTTGTTTTTTGTCGAATATTATTTTTATTCGTCGGATGGAACATGGCTTTCTTTATATGGTTCTTTGCATTGTGTGCAGTGCGTGGTGTACTGATATCTTTGCGTACTTAACCGGGATTTTAATTGGAAGAGTTAGACCTTTCCCGAATATCAGCCCCAAAAAATCGGTTGAAGGCTGTATAGGCGGCGCTCTTTTCTCGGTTGGAGCCTATTTTGGCGCTTGCGCTATTTACCGTTCGGTAACCGGGGCAGAAGTGAATTGGTTGGTTGTTTTGTTGTTTAGCGTATGTTGCACGGTAATCGGCCAGATCGGGGATCTTTCTTTCTCTTATATCAAGCGTTCTTATGGAGTGAAAGATTTCGGCAAAGTTCTTCCGGGCCATGGTGGTTTTCTGGATCGTTTGGATAGTTTGATCTTTATTGCACCGATGTTTTATATGTTATTGAATACAATGAGTTTAATTGGGTGATGGAATGAATAAGATTGCAATTCTTGGTTCAACCGGCTCCATTGGCACGCAAACGCCTCAGGTTTGCCGTGATCTGGGAATCGAAGTGGCGGCATTGAGCGCCGGATCTAATATCGACTTATTGGTACAGCAGGTTCGTGAATTTAATGTTCCGATTGTAAGTGTTTACGATCCGAAAGCGGCCCGGTGTTTAAGAGAACGATTGCAGGGATTAAATTGTGTTGTATACGAGGGGCAGAAAGGCAACTGCAAAGTTGCGTCTGCCCCAGATGCACATTTAGTGGTTACTGCAATGATGGGTATGATCGGTCTGGAACCTACTTTGGCGGCAATATCGGCAGGTAAAGATATTGCTCTTGCCAACAAAGAAACATTGGTTTGTGCTGGTCAGATTGTGATGAAAGCGGCCCGGGATAAGGGTGTGAAAATCTTGCCGGTGGACAGCGAACATAGCGCTGTATTTCAATGCTTGCAAGGCGCTGGCGAGAATAAAATCCATAAACTGCTTTTAACGGCTTCCGGCGGGCCCTTTTATCAGAAAGAGCGAGATGAACTCCAACATATAACAGCCAAGGATGCCTTGAAACATCCAAATTGGAGTATGGGCTCTAAAATTACTATTGACAGTGCCACTTTAATGAATAAAGGGTTGGAATGGATGGAGGCGAAATGGCTGTTTGATCTGCGTGACGATCAAATTGAGATTTTAGTACATCGCGAGAGTATTGTTCATTCTGCCATCGAATTTGAGGATCATTCTGTAATTGCGCAGATGGGAGTTCCCAGTATGTATTTGCCGATCAAATATGCACTGACTTACCCTAAACGGGTTGCAAGTGGCGATTACGGGCTCTCTTTATTTGGTAAAACACTCCATTTTGATCAACCCGATGAAGAAACATTCGGGTGTTTGAAGTTGGCAAAACAGGCCAGCGCTATGGGAGGATTGTATCCCACTCTTTTGAATGGCGCAAATGAGCAGGCGGTTGACTTGTTTTTGAAAAATCAGATTAAATTTTTGGATATTGAGGCATTGGTTCGGCGCACAATGGATATGGTGCCTACCGGCAATGCTGAAGACTTAGATTGCATCTTGCAAACAGATCGGCTTGCAAGAGAAACAGTTTTGTCTATTTTTGGAAAGAGTATGGTTTAATGCAAACAATTTTTAACATTATAATCACGGTTTTGGTGTTTGGTGTTTTGATTTTATCCCATGAGGCCGGCCATTTTTTTACCGCTGTTTGGGCAAAAATCAAAATTTACGAGTTTTCTGTTGGGATGGGCCCGGCGCTTTATCAGCGGCAAGGAAAACTCTGCCGTTTTTCCATTCGGGCTTTGCCGATTGGTGGCTATGTTCAAATGGAAGGGGAAGACGGCGAAAGCGATGATGAAAATGCCTTTTCTAGGAAACCTCGCTGGAAACGTTTTTTAGTGTTGGTGATGGGGGCGGCTATGAATATTTTGATGGGCTTTTTGCTGATCTGCGTTATTTATGCAACCTGTTTTTCCGCCTTTCCTTCCACAATTGTTGCGAAATTTAATGATGATGCTATTTCGTCGGCCCACGGTTTGCAGGAAGAGGATAAAATTATATCGATCGACGGATATCGGATTTACACCTATACGGATATTTCGTATGCGTTATCCCGAGATAGCAAAGCCGAGAATTTTGATATTGTTGTTTCCAGAGATGGAAAACGAGTTGAATTAGAAAATGTGCTGTTTCCGAAAATTGAAGTAAAAAATACTTCTTTTTTCGATACGGACTTTAAGGTTTATGGGTTTAAGAAAAATCCCCTGAATGTACTGCGCTATTCCGTTGGCTCCACAATATCCATTTCAAGATCGATCTATTCCTTTGTGGGCTCTATGTTTACTATGAAGGCTGATTATTCTCAAGTAAGCGGCCCGATTGGTACCGCCTCTGCCATTGGCGAAAGCGCAACAACCGGTGGATTGCCATCGCTTCTGATGATTGTTGCGATGATATCAATTAACTTGGGAATTATGAATCTATTGCCGTTTCCAGCCTTGGATGGTGGTAGAATCTTATTGTTGCTGATTGAAGCTATTCGCCGTAAACCGCTTAATCCAAAAATTGAAACCTGGATCAATGCAGTTGGATTGATCTTTTTAATGGGCGTTATGATCTTGGTTTCAGCGAAGGATATTCTTAATCTGTTTTAAGGGAGTGATTTTTAGTGTCCAGAACGGTTCGTGTGGGGAATTTAATATTCGGCGGGAAACAAATATATGTGCAATCGATGTTAAATACGCCTGCCGGCGATCATGATGCCGCTGTGGCGCAAGCGATTGCTTTAGAAAAAGCAGGGTGCGAAATCATTCGTCTTAGCATCCCGAATATGGATTCTGTTGAAACGATACGTCGGTTAAAAAAAGCGGTTTCTGTACCGATTGTTGCGGATATTCATTTCGATTACCGACTGGCTCTTGCTTCGATTCAGGCAGGAGTTGATAAAATACGCATTAATCCGGGTAATATCGGTTCTGAAGAGAAAATAAAAGCCGTTATTGATGCCTGTAACGAAAACGGTATCCCGATTCGCATTGGTGTTAATGGGGGCTCTCTTAAAAAAGAAATTTTGGAAAAATATGGTTCCCCTACAGCGGAGGCGTTGGTGGAAAGTGCTATGCGCCACGTTCGTATTTTGGAAAAATACGATTTTAAAGATATTATTATTTCGATTAAGAGTTCTAATGTTCAACGAATGATTGCAGCCTATCGCTTACTGAATAAAGTTTGCGATTATCCTTTCCATTTGGGGGTTACAGAAGCCGGAACAACTCAAATGGGAATCGTTAAAAATGCAATTGGTATTGGTAGCCTACTGGCAGATGGCATTGGTTCAACGATTCGAGTATCCCTAACTGCTGATCCTGTTGAAGAAGTGAAGGCTGGATTTCAGATTTTGAAGGCGCTAGATTTGGTTGATGGCGCTTGTCAGTTGGTTTCTTGCCCAACTTGCGGGCGAACAAAAATCAATGTGATTGAAATCGCCGAACGGGTAGAGGCGGCTCTGGAAACAAACCGAAAAGGTCTTAAAGTGGCTGTAATGGGATGCGCAGTCAACGGCCCGGGCGAAGCCAGAGAAGCTGATATCGGCATCGCTGGCGGAAACGGCGAAGGATTGATCTTTAAAAAGGGGAAAATTATCAAAAAGGTTCCGGAAGAGCAATTATTTGATGCTCTTATGGATGAAATTGCTAATATGACTAAGGAAGTTTAAAATGACAAATAAAAATTTGTTATCCTATTTTATACGTTGTACTTTTACGGATAAGGAACATTCTTTATTTGAAAAGGCATTTGTAACAAAAGTAGAAGCCAACCAACAACATAGAATGATTAAGGCGCATGCTTCGTTTGCAGAGTATGTGTCTTTTTCCGATATTTTGAAATTGGAAGATAAAATCAGAAGTTCTTATGAATTGAATCAGGTTGAGATCGTTCCGACTTATCAGAATATCTTATTTGATGAATCATATTGGAGCGACGTTATTGCCGGCGCAAAGCGCAAAAATGGCGGTGTTAACGGTTTTTTAAATGATTCCGAAGTTCATCTTGCCGGAAACGAGTTGACAGTTTCATTAAAATATGGCGGCTTAGATATTATGGAAGCCCTTGGCGTTCAACGAACTATCGCTGAAATTCTTAGCACTTGGTTCGGGCAATCTTATCAGCTGCAATTTGACGGGAATGTGCAGGTGGACGAAGTTGCGGAACCCGAGATGCCGGAAATCGTCGAAGAGTTGCCTCCGCCTCCTCCCGAACCAGCTCCAATGAAGGCACCTGAACCGCAAAAACGAGAATGGCGTCGTCAACCGCAAGCGCCGGTTGAAATGCCGAAAATCCCGTTTCAGTTAACGGATAATATTATTTACGGCGATCGAGTCAGCCGCAATTTTTACGCACTGAATAATGTGAGTCAGGTGACCGGAACAGTTTCTGTGATGGGGAAGATTTTTAAGTGCGATTCCAGAAACACGTGGGACAATAAAAATGTACGCTTCTCGGTTTACATAACTGACTTTACGGGTTCCATTATTGTAAAATTTATGGTTCCTGCTGAAAAAGCAGAAGATCTGGGAGGAAAATTAAAACCGGGCAATTGCATTGGTGCCAGCGGACAATCGATGTATGATAAATACGAAGAAGATTTTGTTATCAATGCAAAATGTATTTTTGAATCCAAGTTGCTAATTCGAGGCGATGACGCCTTGGAAAAGCGGGTTGAATTGCATTTGCATACCAATATGTCTTCGATGGATGCTGTGAATACCATTGAGGATTATGTGAAAAGAGCGGCCTATTGGGGCCATAAAGCCATTGCGATTACTGATCACGGCAATCTTCAAAATTATCCCAGTGCGCAAGCCGCATCTGATCAATATGGGGTTAAAATGATCTATGGTGTGGAAGGTTATTTGGTGGATGATACTGTTCCGGGATTTGATCCTAAAGAAACCTATAAAGATAAAAATACAAAACGTTATCATATCATTATTCTGGTTAAAAATAAGATTGGTTTGAAGCATCTTTATGAACTGATTACCTATTCCAGCATTAACCATTTCTATCGCCGTCCCTTAATGTACCGTTCGGAAATTCAGCGATTGAGAGAAGGTTTAATTATCGGCAGTGCTTGCGAAGCAGGGGAACTCTTCCGCTCTGTTGTTGAAAAACAGCCTCGGGAACGCCAATTGGAAATTGCATCTTTCTATGATTATCTTGAAATTCAGCCGCTTGGGAATAATGAATATATGGTGCGCAACGGTACCGTTCCGAATGAGGATGGGTTAAAAGATCTGAATCTGCAAATCATCCAATTAGCAGAGGAGTTGGAGAAACCCGTTGTTGCCACTTGTGATACTCATTTTTTGGATGAAAAAGACGAAGTTTTCCGCCGGATCTTAATGGCAGGAAACGGATTTCAGGATGCCGATCACCAACCGCCTTTATACTTTAGAAACACTAAAGAAATGCTGGCGGAGTTCAGTTATTTGCCCTATGAGCAAGCCCATCGGTATGTTGTTGAAAATCCGAATATGATTGCCGATATGGTGGAAGAATTGGTGCCAATTCCTTTTGGGATGCATGCGCCGGAGATGGAAGGGGCAGAAGAAGAACTGCGCTCGATTGCATGGCAGACTGCTCACGATATTTACGGTGATCCTTTGCCGGAAATTGTTGAAAAAAGATTAGCCAGAGAATTGGATTCTATTATCGGCAATGGCTATTCTGTAATGTATATGATTGCCCAGAAATTGGTGAAGAAATCCAATGAAGCAGGGTATTCCGTTGGTTCCCGTGGTTCGGTTGGATCTTCTTTTGCTGCATCAATGGTTGGGATTTCTGAGGTGAACCCCTTGGCACCGCACTATGTTTGCCCCAAATGCAAGTATAGTGAGTTTTTTGAGGATGGATCTGTGGGGTCTGGATTTGACCTGCCGGATAAAGATTGTCCCAAATGCGGTTCTGCGATGCGTACAGATGGCCACGATATCCCCTTTGAAACTTTCCTTGGGTTCAAAGGGGATAAAGTGCCGGATATTGATCTGAACTTTTCGGGTGAATATCAATCGATTGCCCATAAATATGTTGAAGAACTTTTTGGCGAAGGCTATGTTTTTAAAGCGGGAACAATTGGCACCCTTGCGGATAAAACCGCCTACGGATATGTTAAAAAATATCTGGAAAGCCGGGAAATGAAACTTAATAAGGCGGAGGAGCAACGGTTGGTTGATGGTTGTGTGGGTATCAAACGAACCACCGGGCAACACCCTGCCGGAATGGTTGTTATTCCGAAGCAGTATAGTGTTTATGATTTTTGCCCGATCCAGCATCCCGCCGACGATCAGAATTCCGATATTCTGACAACTCACTTTGATTTCCATTCTTTGCACGATACCATTTTAAAATTAGATATTCTGGGTCACGACGTTCCGACCCTATTGAAGCATTTGGAGGACCTGACACCTTTGAAATTTGCGGATATTCCAATGAATGATCCGGAAGTTTATAGCCTGCTGACAAGTCCCGCCGCTTTAGGGGTCACACCGGAACAAATCGAGTGCGAAACAGGCACACTGGCCTTGCCTGAAATGGGCACCAAATTTGTGCGCCAGATGATGATGGAAGCAAAGCCGAAGAACTTTTCTGAGTTATTGCAGATATCCGGTCTTTCCCACGGAACCGATGTTTGGATTGGAAATGCTCAGGATCTGATCCGGGAAGGGAAATGCGAAATCAAAGACGTTATCGGAACCCGTGATAATATTATGGTGTATTTGATCCATAAAGGGTTGGAACCCGGAATGGCCTTTAAGATTATGGAGATCGTTCGGAAGGGAAAGGCAAAAAAGCAGTTAACCGACGAAATGATCGAAGCAATGAAGAGCCACGATCTGCCGGATTGGTATTTGGATAGTTGCTTGAAGATTAAATATATGTTCCCGAAGGCTCATGCAGCCGCCTATGTTATGGGGGCAATGCGTTTGGGCTATTATAAAATTCATTACCCTGTTGAATTTTATTGTGCAACCTTTACGGTTCGCCCAGAAGGGTTTGATGCTGTCGATGTTGCCAAAGGACCGGAACACTTGAGAAGTGTGATCCGAAAATTGGAGGATTTAGGAAAAGCAAAAACTGCTAAAGATGACGGCACCATCAATACTTATCAAGTTGTGATCGAGGCTATGATGCGTGGAATTGAGTTCTTGCCGGTTGATATTTATAAATCACAAGCGAAAAACTTTACTATCGAAGATGGTAAAATTCGGATGCCCTTCAGTGTTTTAAGCGGTGTTGGCGAAAATGCCGCAGAAAGTATTGTGAAAACACGGGATGAGGGCGATATTCTATCGCAGGAAGAATTTCGTGTTCGAGCCGGAATTTCCACAACGAATGTGGAATTAATGAATAGAGAAGGCGTTTTTGGAGATATTCCGGTGAGCAGCCAAATGTGTCTTTTTGACTTTTGAGGTTTATATGATTAAATTGAAAGATTATCTCAAGGCCCAAAAAATCGAATATCGTGATGATGCCACCTTAAAAGAATTGACATCCTTTAAGATTGGCGGTAAAGCCGATCTTGTAGTTTATCCCAGTTCGGTTGAGCAATGCAAAAACATTATTTCTTATTGCAAAGAAAACCAAATCAAACTTGTTTATTTGGGAAAAGGCTCGAATATTTTGGCTGATGATGAAGG
>JAZNEH010000119.1:0-2971 GCA_045588515.1 Eubacteriales bacterium | reverse complement strand
ACCGCCAACAGAATGTTGGCGGTTTATTTGATGTTTAGAATCTCTTCATAAGATGTATGGAGAATATCTTGCAGTAATATAATTTCATCGGCATAGAGGTGCCTCTGGCCTACTTCGATTTTAGCAATTGCACTTCTGGTTATATCGCATCCGGCTAACTGCATTTTTGTTGCAACAGCGTCCTGGGTCAACCCGGCTTTTATACGGAGTTTTTTGAGATTGTTGCCTATTCTTTTTTCTGTTTTTTCGTTCACTTTTTGGTTTCCTGTATGCGTAACCCTTCAAAAAAGGCATTGAAATCACAGTTATAGATTTGAGTGAGTGCAATTAAAATACTGGCTTTAATATTTAGTTGGCCTGCTTCGTATTTGGCATAAGTTGATCGGCTTATATCGCATCCTAAACGTTGTAGTTCGGCACATAGACTTTCTTGCGAATAGCCGGCATTCGTTCTTAAGCGGCCTAAATTATCTCCCATATTTAAATCTCGGCGTACTTTTTGCTCCATTTTCATACCTCTTTTGACCAGTATTGGTTGCAATTAATATAATGATATGCTATACTGAAGCAAAATATTGTTCGTGATACTGGTCAAGATGGGGTGAGATTATGAAAATTTGTACGTTTTTCGGTCATCGGGATTGCGGCAATGAGGTTATTAGCGAATTGCGGCCATTATTGGTTGATTTGGTTGAGAATCAAGGAGTAGATTGTTTCTATGTGGGGCATCAAGGTAAATTTGATCGTATTGTGCAAAATGAGTTATGTAGATTGAAGAAACTGTATTCCATTTCCTGCTATGTAGTTTTGGCCTATATGCCGATCCATGAGTTAGAAATCGAACTGGAGTCTTTTTTGCCGGAAGGAATTGAAACAGTGCTTCCTCGATTTGCAATTGAGTACCGGAACCGGTGGATGCTGGAACGGGCGGATTACGTGGTGGGTTATGTCTACAGCTCCTTTGGTGGCGCCGCCAAGTTTTTGAAGATGGCGATTCGCAAAAATAAAACCGTTATGAACCTTGGTTCATAACGGTTTTGCTCTATTTAGTCAATGGTAATGGTATCGATCACCTGGGGTTCCAGGGGGGCGTCCATAAAGTTGGTTTCCACAGCGGCGATGCGGTCTACCACATCCAGGCCTTCTACCACCTTGCCGAAGGCGGCATAGTTGCCGTCTAAGAAAAATCCGTCGGCGTGCATAATAAAGAATTGGCTGCTGGCGGAGTTGGGATCCTGAGCCCGGGCCATAGAGATCACTCCCCGTTCGTGGCGGATGGGATTATCAAAACCGTTGGCGGCAAATTCGCCGGGAATGTTCTCATCGCTGCCGCCCATTCCGTTGCCCAGCGGATCGCCGCCCTGAATCATAAATCCGCTGATAATACGATGGAAGGTGAGGCCGTTATAAAAGCCTTCTTTCACCAGTTTTTCAAAGTTGGCAACCGTCTTGGGGGCTTTATCGGCATAAAGTTCCAGTTTAATCACGCCGCCATCTTTCATTGTTAAAGTTACCATAGTTTTTTCCTCCTATTTATACAAAAAATACACTTGAAACAAACATCAAAAGGCAAAGGGAAAGGATCATTAACATTCCAACGTTCAGCCAGCCCACTTTAAGTTGGCGGGCGAAGGAAAAGTTGGGTTTGCCTTCTGTGGAGAGCAGGAGCTTTTTAAAGCCCAGAATCAATAAAACCAATCCGCATCCGGCCAGCACATACATCGCCATGGAATAAACGCCGCCTAACATTCCCCAAAGATCCACAGAACCGGTGGGTTCCAGCGTTTCGCTCATAGAATCCCGCAGAAAATCTGCAATGATCGAGCCGGTGAAATTAATAATCATATGCATCCCGATGGTATAGCGCAGTTTGCCGGTTCGGATATAAACCAGCGAAAAGAGCATTCCCAGCAGGGTGGCATAGAAGAATTGATAAAAATTCCCGTGCACCAGGCCAAAAAGCAGGCCGCCGGTGAGAACGGCAAAGGCTTCGCTATAGGGCAACAGACGATCGATCAGCAGTTTGCGGAACATCAGTTCCTCAAAAATAGGGGCACCAATCACCAACACCACTAGGTTCATTAAGGGAGAAAAATCATCAATCTGCTGGGTGATGCTATCGGTGATGGGGCTTCCCTTCACCGTTTCCAAAAGGTCTGTTAAATAAGAAGAAATCAGCCCGCCCACGGTCATTAAGAAAAAGGATACGGCCAAGAATCCGATCCAACCGGCGAAACCCATTTTTTTCTTTTCCGGTTTTTTCTTCGGCATCCCGGCAACTAAGCATAAAAACAGGGGAAAGCCGATCACATAAGAAGGCACCAGATGCAGGATCCATTGGAACCAATCAGCGTGATAGAGGGCGGGGAAAAAGGTGGAACCGCCCCAAACCAACGCCGTTTGCAGGAGGGAAACGGCGATCAGATAGACAAAAAAGGCCACGCCGATCCGGGTGAGATTTCTGCGCTCTGCCCGGTCTTCTTGCTTTTGGATCTGCTCCGCCGCATAGGGCGGATAATAACCTGGATTTTGAAAGGGTTGTTGCTCCATTTGATAGGGTCCTTTCTGATTTTACTTCCTATATTTTACCACATCATTTTTAACAAATCAATAAAACCCCATTGAATTCATAAAATATTAAAGGAACATTCTTTTTTGGCATCATAGCGGCGTATATTCGTCGGCAGATGACTATGCACTGATAAAAACTATTACAGCGACATCAAGCCCAAGTAATAGCAATATTCAGTTTATGGTTTTATATAATGGTGATCAAGCTTTATTGCAAATTTTTCATGGCTCTACATTAAAAAAAGAATAAAGTATGTAATGCAGACTAATGGGTATATCTACAATGAAAGCCCATATTAAGTGAAATTGAAAATAGCAGAGTTCATTTGAACTCCGCTATTTTTTTAGGAACGCTTAATCTTGGAAGTATTCAAGATGAACAAAATACTGGAAACGGTGG
>JAZNEH010000118.1:0-8167 GCA_045588515.1 Eubacteriales bacterium | reverse complement strand
GGAATTATGTTAATTTTTAGTAAGAAAAACGAAAAAATCTCGAAATACTTCTATGACCATCAAGAGCACGTTGCGGATTGCTTTGAGAATTTAGAAAAGTTCTTCAAAATTCTCTTTTCTGAAAATCCCGATCAAAATCGGCTGGAATCCGCAAAGGTAGCAATTGACAGTTGCGAAGCTGCTGCCGATAAAGAGTTACGCCACGTTGTTGATATCATGAGCGAAGCCTTTTTGCCGGTTACCCGCAAAAATCTGATCACTCTTGTTCAGAGCACTGATGAAATCGCCAACACAAGCCAGGAAATCGCCCGACAGATTATGCTGGAAAAAATTCAGATTCCTGCCGCTCTGCAGCATGATGTTACAGAAATTCTGGAAATCACCGATGAACAGATCCAGATCCTTTATAAAGCGATTGACAAAATGCTCAACGATTATAAAGATATTAACAAAAATCGCAAGATCCTGGATGATGTTCGGATGCTTGAAAGCCGTGTGGATAACATTGAAACTATGTTGCACGCCCGGATCTTTGAATTGGATATTACCCTTTGCGAAAAGATCTATTATAAGGATTTGATTGAAAAGATCTGCGATATTTCCGATGTGGTTGAAGACGTTGCTGACCAGATCCAAGTAATGCTCGTAGAGAGAGAGGCTTAACTGAAAAATGGAATATCTTTTAATTCTCGCTGGCGTTTTTATGGGCTGGTCCCTGGGCACAAACGATGCTGCAAATGCATTCGGCACCGCTGTTGCAACCGGCGTTATTAAATACCGAACAGCCGTTATTATCATTTCGATTTTTGTTGTGATCGGAGCCTTTCTTTCCGGTAGCGGAAACTTAACCAGTGTTTCCGAACTTGCTATCAGCAACGAAGTAATGGCCTCTGAAGGAACAATCAAAAAAGCCATTGAAGCCGGCACCACCGATTCCCTGGCTTTAAAATCCGCCATCAAAGCCGCTATTGTGTTCATATGCGCCGGCATCACCGTTTTCATTATGTCCTATTTGAAGTTCCCGGTGTCTGCTAATCAATCCATCACCGGCGCTATCATCGGCTGGGGCCTTTTTCACGCCAACTACCGGGATCCGGAAATTCTGGCCGTCAATCTTCCTCAGCTTGGTAAATTTGCTTCCACCTGGTTATTAAACCCCTTAGGAGCCGCTATTATTTCGTTCATTCTCATTAGTCTGGCTAATAAATTCCTGATTCCTAAATTGTCGGCCCTTTCCCATTACGATGCGATTGTTAAAATCGGTTATCTAGTTGCCGGTGGGTTTGCATCTTATAGTATTGGTATGAACAGATCCGCTAACGTAACCGCTCTTTATTACGACAGCATCAACGACGGAATTCAAACCAATCTGCTCACTGATGCCCGGCTGACCGCAACCATCGGCGGTATCGCCATCGCCATCGGCGTGCTTACATATTCCAAAAAAGTAATGATGACTGTGGGAACCAGCATCGCTCCCCTGACTCAAATCGAAGGATTTCTCGTTATTATTGCAATGGCATTAACCATTGTATTAATGGGTAACACTATGGGAATTCCCGTTTCCACCTCTCAGGCCGTGGTTGGTGCCGTTGTTGGCGCCGGGATCACAAAAGGCGTTAAAAACGTTAATTTCGGCGTTTTCAAAAACATCGCCATTGCTTGGGTAAGTTCCCCCTTAGTGGCCGGCGTTATGACCTATCTGATCGCTCTTGCCACTCAAAGTGTTTTGAGCTAATTAGAACATAAAAAAATCTCCCCGACCGAGGAGATTTTTTTATGTTCTAAATTAATCTTTTAATTCCACAACTGTGATTCCGGCATCACCTTCGCCATAGGTTCCCAATCGGAAGGATTTCACCAAAGGATGATTGCGCAGATGCGCATGAACTCCGGCCCGAAGAGCACCGGTTCCTTTTCCGTGGATGATTGTTGCTGTATGGAGATGATCCAGCAAGGCGTTATCCAAAAATAGATCGATCATATCTTCCGCATCCATCACCGTTTCGCCTCGAATATCCAATTCCATCTTTGCTGTTGCTTTGGGATCAGAGCGCTGGAAGCGGGCGGCAGATTTTTTCTCTTGTTTCGGTTCCTCTTTGGGGGCAAACAGTTCCTTTTGGTTGATTTTAAGACGAATTCCATCGCAATCTACCTGGGCTTGTTCGCCTAAAATTGCTAAAACAGTTCCGTGGCGATTCATTTTCGCAACGAATACCCTCATCCCAACTTTTAAAGGCTCCTTCAATTGATCGCCGGACCGATTTTGCGGCGCATCACCGCCAACTGCATCCAAAAGCCGGGCTGAACCGGTTTTAATCCCGCTTTTCAAAGCCTGAAATGTTGCCTTATCCAGTCGATCTTGCTTTTCCTTCAATTCCTTCATAAAGGCATCCGCCTGGCGACGGGCATTTTCAACCGTCATTCTTGCCTTTCGCTGGGCATCGGCTATCTCACGGTCTGCACCGGCCATCAGTCTTTTGCGTTCACTTTCCAGTTCCAGTTTTTCCTTGCGCAGTTCGGTGCGTTGATCCATTAATTCCTTGATCTTATCTTCATAGCGGTTCTTTTCCTGCTGGAGCCGATCGATCACCTGCTCCAACTGCCGATCCGATTCCCCGATTCGGCCTTCCGCATCACGAATCACCTCTTCCGGCAACCCCAGATGGCGGGAAATTTCAAAGGCATAAGATTTTCCGGGAATTCCCATCTGCAACCGATAAGTGGGGCTCAAGGTTTCCAGATCAAAGGCAAAGGAGGCATTCTGAACCCCTTCGCTGGAGAGCGCATAGGTTTTTAATTCGGTATAATGGGTGGTTGCCGCAACGAAGGAACCCTGGCGGCGCAGTTTTTCAATGACCGATATCGCCAATGCCGCACCTTCCACAGGATCAGTGCCGTTCCCCAATTCATCAAAAAGAACCAAACTCCCATTATTGCTATGTTGCATGATATTACGGATATTTTTCAAATGGGATGAGAAAGTTGAAAGTGATTGTTCGATGGACTGCTCATCACCAATATCTGCATAAACACGATCAAAAATATAAAGATTCGCATCAGATGCGGGAACAGGAAAACCCGCCTTAGCCATCAACGACAAAAGGCCAAGCGTTTTCAAAAACACCGTTTTACCGCCGGTGTTGGGGCCGGTAATGACCACTGTGTCGATTCCATCTCCCATTTCAATCTGCAATGGAACCATTGTTTCCTTTGGGATCATCGGATGGCGAGCCTCTTTGATCTGAATTCTTTTTTCCAAAGATAAATGCGGCGGAATACAATTTTCATCGCCGGCATACTTGGCTTTTGCAAAAACCATATCCAGAGAAATAATGGCTTTGTATGAAGTCAAAAGAGGAATAGCAGCCTCGGTGACCCGCTCGGTCAAAGCCTCTAAAATACGGGCAATTTCAGCCTTTTCCTCGGCTTCTAACTTCCGAATCTGATTATTTGCTTCCACCACAAAAAAGGGCTCCACAAATAAAGTGCCGCCACTATTGGAAGTATCGTGCAACAACCCCTTCACTTCCCCTCGGTTATCCGCCCGAACGGGAACCACATAGCGATCATATCGAAGGGTTACGATTGGCTCTTGCAAACTCTTTGCCACTTCGGGAGTTTTGATATACTTTTCCAATTGGGATTTAATCCCATTGGCTGTAGAACTGATCTTTCGCCGGATGGAAGCCAAAGCGGGCGATGCATCATCCGCTATGATTTCTTCTGTGATAAACGTGCGGTCAATCTGCTCATAAAGTTTGCGATCCTCATAAAGTTGCCCAAAGAAAAGATCCAGGCAGGGGGTATCAAAGTTTTTATCGCCATAATAGCGCAAAAGATCTCCACCGGTTTTCAATAAGGAGCCGACAGCCAGCAATTCTTTTGCACCCAACGTGATCCCCTTGCCCGCCTTGCTTATGTAAAGCGGCAGATTTTCTGTTAAGCGGTTTAAAGGAAAACGAGGGCTGCGGCTCAAAAGTTGCATAGCGGCCGCCGTTTGTTCAATTTGGGTTTGAGCACAAGCACGATCAAAAAGGGGCAACAGTTCCCGAAGCCGATTGGCGGCTTCTTCGGTCACACAGCGACGAGCGGCTTGCTCTAAAACCTTGAAATACTCCAAGGCACCCAGTGATTTTTTATAATAAAATAAATTCCGATTACTCATTTTTAACTCAATTCATAAATAGATTTCCACATATCCAATGCCGAGGCATTCAATTCCAGATGATACATCAAAAAACGTTCTGTTAAGTCCGTTAACCGAAGCAATTCTTCTTTTGGCAAAGAAAACGAAAACGCTTTGGAAGGTTCTTTATTTAAAATATAGGCCAAGGCCGCCAAACCGCTGGCGGTGGCCGGAACTGTTTTGGCGGAAACAGCACAGGAATGACATAACACACCGCCGTCTTCTAATGAAAAGCAACTAGCCGGATGCCCGCAATCCGCCAACGTGGGGCAATAGCCCATCATCTGCATAGTTTTCAGTTCAAAAACGCTTTTCACCAGTAAAGGATCTTTCCCCTTCCCCAACAGATAAAGGCTATTGAGCAATAAAGAAAGAAGTTGGTTGGTTTCCCCCTCGTTACTCCGCCCAAAATATAAAATAATCTGGGCAAAATAACCGGCCAGGAAGGTGTTTTCAATTTTTTCACGCATTGAATGGAAAGGCTCCTCCAACGCAAAAGAATTCAGCAAATAGTTCCCGCCGCCAGTTTGATATAACACCCACTCCCCATAATAGAACTGATCGTATTGGGCTTTTTTCCCGGCCTTTGCAAATACTGTTAAGCATCCCAGTTGGTCCGTTAAAATCGTTAACGCTCGTTCTTCATGGATTGTTGGTTTGATTCGCAGCAGAATACCCTTGACTTTGCAGGTCATCCTGTTGATTCTCCTTGCTTTCCAAAGCGTGATAAAGCAAATATGCCTCCACGCTTCCGGTTTTTTCAAAATAGTTCCAGGCTTCTTTTTGGGTCATTTCAAATCAACTCCTCATACATCTTATCATATTTTATGATGCACAAAAAAGTGATTGAAAGACTAGGGAAAGATTGCTAAATCATCATTCCGCTGAAAAACCCAGCGAATCCAACATTCCGCTGTTATTTTCCCAATCCCGCTTCACCTTTACGAAACATTTCAGAAAAACTTTACAGCCAAAATGCCGTTCCAATTCTTCCCGGGCACGTGTACTGATCTCTTTTAATTTCGAGCCTTGCTTGCCGATGATGATTCCTTTATGGGAATCTTTAGAGCAATAGATTACCATATGGATGGAAATCAGCCCCTCTTCTTCCTCAAACTGATCCACCGCCAGCGCAACGCCATGGGGAACTTCTTCTCCCAAAAGATAAAGCATCTTCTCCCGCACAACTTCGCAGGCGTAAACCGCTTCCGGCTGATCGCTCAATTGATCGGGATCAAAAAAGAACGGCGATTCCTCGGTATGCTTTTCCAATTCTTCCAAAAGAATCTCTACCCCATCGCCGGTTTTGGCGCTCAAAGGGATCACTGCTAAAAATTCAAACTGTGCCGTGAAGGCGGCAATGGCGCCCAAAATCTTTTCCTTGGGAACAGCATCAATCTTATTTAACGCCAAAATAGCAGGGGTTCCCATCATTTTGAGCCGGTCCAGCATTGCAAGTTCCGCCCCATTGGGTGCTTTTGCTTCAGCCACAAAAACGGCAATTTCCGTTTCATCCACCGTTTCGGTTACCGTTTGCTCCATCCGTTTACCCAAGCCATTTTTTCCGGTGATAAAACCGGGCATATCCAAAAACACATATTGAGTATTTTCCTTGGTTAGGATGCCAGTGATCCGGGTTCGAGTAGTTTGAGGTTTGGGGGAAACAATGGAAACTTTTTCACCGATCAATTGATTCAGCAGAGTAGATTTTCCCACATTGGGGCGTCCCATCAAAGTTGCAAATACTGTTTTCGTTTTCATATCTTATCCTTTTTTATAGGTTTTTTTACAAAAAATCAATACAGCCCAAAAAGCAATATATCCAATCAAGGCCAAAAGCCGATACCATACAGAAAACCAAGCGATTATTTTCAAAAAGACAGCCGGATCCCAAAAGAGAAAAAATGCCACTGCCACAGAGCCGATGGCGGCAAACAAAACGCCGGCTGCCGCACTGTCTTTAGCGTTGCGGATCTTGCGGGAATGTTCTTCCGTTACAGCGTTATCGGTTTGCTCCACCGCCGTATTTAAACTCTCAGCCGAAAAGATCATCGCAATCTGCATCACAAGAACTGCCCATTCCAATGCGCCGAACGCATAAAAAGCACTTAGGAGCAGAATGGTTACCGCGGCGCAACAATGAATTCGAAAATTTCGCTCATAGGCCATATTATAGCCGATGCCCCGAAAAGCATAGCCAAAACTTTTCCATAATTTTCTCATCGGGTGATCCCCATTTCATTTAAGATCTCATCCTGTTTTTGGAACATCTCTTTTTCTTCCGCTTCACCCAATTCATGATCGTAGCCTAAAAGATGCAATACGCTATGTACCGTTAAAAAGGCCACTTCCCGCTCAAGAGAATGACCATATTCCTCTGCCTGCATTTTCGCCTTTTCCAGACAAAGAACCATACTACCCAAAAAGATGGCGCCGGTGGAAGGATCCGGCAACGCCTCATCCAAATCTTCTTCCATAGGGAACGAAAGAACGTCGGTGGGCCGATCTACTCCACGTTGTTCCAAATTGATTGTATGGATCTCTTCCAAATCTGCAAAGAGCACCTCCACTTCCACATCCCGCTCAAAGCCTTCATAGTTCAAGGCACTTTCAATGGACCGCTGGATCAAAGGTGCATAGGTTTCATTTTCCAGAGTTACGATTACTTTCACGGCTTTTCCTTTCATAAGCATCCACAATCTTTTGAACTAAAGCGTGGCGCACAATATCCTTTTTCTCGAAACGATGAATTCCGATATCTTCAATATCTTGCAAAATTTTCAATGCGTGCATCAGCCCTGATGCTTTCCCATCCAGATCGATTTGGGTGGGGTCGCCGGTTACAACGATTTTGGAATTAAACCCAAAGCGAGTGAGAAACATTTTCATTTGCTCAATACTGGTGTTTTGGGCCTCATCCAGAATAATATAACTATTATCCAAAGTGCGGCCGCGCATATAAGCCAAGGGAGCAATTTCAATAATATTCTTTTCCATATAACCGGCAACGGTTTCCGGGCCCAGCATTTCAAACAAAGCATCGTAAAGAGGGCGCAGATAAGGATCCACCTTATTCTGCAGATCGCCGGGTAAAAATCCCAACTTCTCCCCCGCTTCCACAGCCGGGCGAGTCAGAACGATCTTTGCCACTTGCTTATTCTTTAGAGCAGAAACCGCCAGTGCTACTGCCAAATAGGTTTTACCTGTTCCAGCAGGGCCGATGCCGAAGGTAACAACATTCTTATGGATACATTCCACATAGTTCTTTTGGGCAATCGTTTTGGGTTTAATGGGTTTCCCACGGGTGGTGATACAGATACATTCATCTAATGCCTCCACCACATCTTTTCCACGATCTTCTCTGGCTAAATGGATCAAATAGCGCACTTTCTGCACATCGATCTGCTCATTTTTGGCTGCAAGCGCAAACAAATTCTCCAACACAACCGCCGCTTGCTCCACATTGGGTTCTTCACCGCTGACAGCCAGATATTCATCCCGATTGATGAGTTTTACGTCCAGTTCCGTTTCCAGCACGCCAGCATTTTCATCAAAGGTGCCGAACACGGCGGGGGTTAAAAGATTATCCAGATTTTTCAGTATTTTCTGCATCCATTGCTCCTTCAATCGGCAAAGCAACGCCGATCTCTTCTTCACATTGATATTCCGCACTTAATATAAAGGCTTCATCCGTTGATGTTTCAGAAAGTTCACGCTTTAAAATTTCCACACCGAATAAAACATCCCGCTCATAAAATCCAAGGCGAGCAAAAGCTCTCTTTTGGGCCTCTTCCGGGGATCGTTGAATGGAAACTTCTTTCACTTCATCATAACGATCGCAAGAAATTCGAACGGGCAAAGCAAGCGCACCGACTGAAAGCGAACGTTCCCAAAATACGGTATCATAATTATTATATTCTATTTTGCGGCTAAAATAAAGAGGAATTCGCAAGTTCCCCAAAAAAAGTGCAAATTTTT
>JAZNEH010000117.1:0-3556 GCA_045588515.1 Eubacteriales bacterium | reverse complement strand
CCCGCAACTATGGGCGGCAAGCAGATTTTGGAGTTCCGGGATTATAAGTTTGGAAACGTTAAGCATATGCTCACCCGCAAGGAGAGCACTACCGGTTTGCCGACTTCTGACGTTCTCTATTTCATTTTCGAGGATGGAACTCACGTGGTGGTGCGCCCCTCCGGCACTGAGCCGAAAATCAAGGTCTATTTCCTTGCGGCCGGCGATAATAAATTCGATTGTTCCAGCAAGATCCAATTCTATTCCGAACTGTTCGGCCAATTATTAAAGTGATAAAAAATTTCTCTTTGGGAAACCAAAGAGAAATTTTTTTCTTTTCTTGCAACATTTTAAATGTTTGATTCGTATTATGGTTGAAAAGGAGGGCTCCCGATGAAACGTTTGATTGCATCTTTACTGATCTTTTTATTGCTTTTATGCGGCTGTAAACAAATTGCAACCGATGATGAATATAACGTAACAGACGTCTTTTTTGCCGGCAACAGCGGCAGGGAAGAGCCGGATCATATGAAAGATCTGGATTTGGATCAGGCAGTGCCGGTGCCGGATGCGCCCCCTTCGGATGTAAGCGGCGAGGAACTCGTGGTGTGGTATGCTATGATTCGCCAGGTGCAAAATAACGGTTTTCTGGCCAATCATCAGTCAAACCCGGATCATGGATTGTTTTACTGCTGGCCGGGGGAGAATACCCGCTGGATCAATGCGCCCGGTTTGGACTCTTTGCAGATGGGGGATGTGGTAGCCATCACCTTTGATGGCTGTATCGATGAATCCTATCCCGGCGGACTCCACCGGCCGGAAATGATCGAGAAAGTTTCCGATCCATTAGAGAATTATCTGGAACAGGAACGGCTCCGCTTAGAGAAAAACACCGTTCATATTTATGATTTCCGGGTGATTTTGAAGGAATATCCGCTGTATGGATATTCTAAAACACCTCTATTGGATAAACCGGATTTTTTGATTGTTTCTCCCATTGAGGTTCATGAAGAACGGAATCCGGAAAATCCATATAATGACGGCGGTGCACCATTCAACCGGATCTTTTATCTTAAAAAGCAAGTCCGGTCCGTAAAGGATGCTCTGGGCGTAATCAAAGAATTAATGGGAATGCCCGAAGTGCTGCAAGCCTGGGCAGTTCCCGCCGCAACCTGAATTCAACATTCTCTTTGGATATAAGGAAGAAATGCCGGTTCTTCTTTGTATGGTGCATCTGAAGGGAATGTGGAATAATCACTCCTTCCGTTTCATAGAATGAAGCGGAAGGAGTTGAAATTTTATGGAAAATGAAGAAAGAGGCGGAACCCATCTGCTCTCGATGGAAAATCGCAACCACTTGAACGCCACCGGCGTGCTGGACGTGGATCGCTTTGATGAACGTTGCGTCGTTTTGCTCACAACTCAAGGCGTTCTGACTGTGGAAGGGGAAGACTTACATATTAATCGCTTGAATGTGGAAAACAGCGAAATCGCCATTGAAGGCACCATCGATCAATTGCAGTATTCCTCTTTAAAGGAAAAAGGCGCCGGCGTTTTTAAAAGCCTTTTCCGCTGATGGAATTACATCTGGCCGATCAGGCAATTTCCTTTTTATGGGCGGCGGTGCTGGGCTTTTGTTTGGGATTTGTTTATGACTTTTTTCGGGTTGGCAGAGTTCTGTGTCCGAAACACTGGATCTGGGTTCTCGTGGAGGATCTGTTTTTCTTCTCTGTGGCCGGTGTAGCCACTGCGGCGTGTTTCACCCTGACAGGGGATGGGCAACTGCGCCTTTATCTGTTGATCGGGGAAGGGCTGGGATATAGCGCCTATTATTTCAGTATCGGAGCGCTGGTGATGTGGGAAGCCCGGCTTTTAAGACGTTTATTTACCTATATAAGCAAACGAATTGCCGCTTTTTTACGCTTTTTGAAAAAAATATGCGTAAAAATTATGAATTTTTTCAAAAAACCCTTTATTTTTTTGATTAAATGGTTTATAATTCTATTTGATACTATGAAAGGAAGGGTTTTGCATGGCAGTTGGCGCAATCGCAAGAAGAGCAAAAGCTCAAAAAGCAAGAAGAATCAACCCCGCCGTAAAAGCATTGTTGGTAATCGGCGCTCTCTATCTGGTGGGCAATCTGTTGGTAACCGCCATAAAACTGCAGGTGCAAACCAACGAAAAAAAGGCCGAACTGCAAGAAGTGCAGGCAAAAATCACCAGCCAAACGGTGGAAAATGAGAAACTCAATAATATTCTCAATGCCCAAGTGGATAGCGAATACGTGGAAGATATTGCCCGCGATATGGGCTATGGTGACGTGGGCGAACGTGTTTATGATAATATAACTGACTAAAATTCCGGATGATTGCAACCGGAATTTTTTTAATAGGAAAGAGCCCACCATTTTGGTGGGCTCTTTCTTGCGTGGGTAAAAAAGAAAGGAGAAGAAATTCGTCAACTTTCACTACGGAGTAAACCGTATTGTCCGTCTTTCCGGCGGTAAACAACGCATACCCGCTCGGAATCGCTATCCAAAAACATAAAGAAATTATGATCTAAAAGGTTCATTTGCATAATGGCCTCATCCAGATCCATTGGCCGGAGCAAAACTTCCTTGGTTCTAACTAAGTTATAGTCTTCTTCGCCTTCGTCCCAGGCTTCAAAGTCCGGGGCGGGTTCATAAAGATTGCGGGTCAGCCGGGTTTTATTCTTTCGCACTTGGCGAATCAAAAGATCGATGATTTCGTCCAGTGCCATCATTTTGTCAACGGCACTGCGCTCGCCCCGGAAGATCATTCCGTGGTCCTTCACGGTCACCTCAACAGTTACCTCTTCCCGAATAACAGTGAAAGTAATGGCGGCAGTGGCTTGATCGGTGAAAAACTTATTCAGTTTCGCCATCTTTTTTTCGATCAGTTGCTTTTCCTGTTCGGAAAGACTCATCTTTTTGGTAACATAAGTTGTTTTCATAAGAGGTACCTCCTTTGTTTTGGTAATTTTATTATACCATAATTTTTTTCGGCTGAAAAGTAGGGCGTGATAATTTCTAACGCCTTCGACACGATGTAGAAATTGTCGTTTTCTTTCGGAACCCGTTGACTTAGCGGGATCAATACGCTATAATTAAATAGTAAGTGTTTTAAAAGTGGAGGCAATTATGACAATTTCAGATTTTCCCCGGGTGCTGACGCACCTGCGCAAAGAGGCCGGCATTTCTCAAAAGAAGGCGGCGGAATCCCTCGGTATTTCACAAGCATTACTTTCCCACTATGAGAAAGGGATCCGGGAATGTGGGTTGCTTTTTTTGGTGCGTGCGGCTGATTTCTATGGCGTGTCTGTGGATTATCTTTTGGGCCGCTCAATGGAGCGGAACGGCTCGGCCATTCTTTTAGACGAAGTGCCCGATGAAGATGCCGCAGGCCAAGGGAATAGGGGAATTCGAAATCTATTGCCGATTCTGAATAAAAAACTGATTTGTAATTCCGTTGCCGTGGTGGAAGATATTCTGGGTGCCTCCGGCGATAAGGACTTGATCGAAAAAGTTTCTCTTTATCTTCAGATCTGTGTTTACCAG
>JAZNEH010000116.1:0-3685 GCA_045588515.1 Eubacteriales bacterium | reverse complement strand
AAATGAAACCCGGCGACGTGGTAATTGCTCTCCCCTCCAGCGGCGTTCATTCTAACGGTTTTTCTTTGGTGAGAAAAGTTTTTGACGTTGAAAACAAAGATATTAAAACCCCCGTTGCAGAATTGGGCGGAAAATCCATTGGTGAAACTTTGCTAACTCCCACCCGAATCTATGTAAAACCCGTTTTGGCTTTGAAGGAAAAAATCACCGTTAAAGGGATCTCCCACATCACCGGCGGTGGATTCTACGAGAATATTCCCAGAAGTATTCCCGACGGTTTAGGCGCCAAGATCGATAAATCCAAAGTGCGGATTCTGCCGATCTTCGATTTAATTGCCAAAACCGGCAACATCAGTGAACGAGATATGTTCAACACCTTTAATATGGGCGTTGGAATGAGCATCACGGTTGCCAAAGAAGATGCCGAACGGGCCATTGAGATTCTAAAAGCCAACGGCGAAGATGCTTATATCATTGGCGAAATCATTGCATCTGATAATAAAATGATTTTGGAATAAGAGGAAAGTATAATGCTGAAATCCAAAGCAAAGATCGCCGTTTTGGTGTCCGGCGGCGGAACCAACCTTCAAGCCCTGATCAACGCTCAAACCAAAGGCGAAATTCCCGGCGGCGAAATCGCTCTGGTGATTTCCAATAACGCCAGTGCATTTGCGCTGAAACGGGCGGAAAAAGCCGGCATTCAAACTGCTGTTGTTTTGAAAAAAGAACTTGGTTCTCAAGAAGCTTTTGAAACAAAATTAATGGAATTGATCGATCAAAACGGGATCGATATCATCGTTTTGGCCGGTTTTATGGCTATCTTAAGTGAACGATTCACCGGGCGCTACCCCAAGCGTATTTTGAATGTACATCCTTCCTTAATTCCCGCTTTTTGCGGCAAAGGCTTTTATGGGCTACATGTGCATGAGGCCGCCTTGGCCTATGGTGTTAAAGTGACCGGCGCAACTGTTCACTTTGTAAATGAGATCCCCGACGGTGGAGAGATCATTTTGCAAAAAGCCGTTGCCATCCGCCCGGATGACACACCGGAAACATTACAAAAACGAGTGATGCGTAATGCCGAATGGAAATTACTGCCTAAAGCAGTTGAATTAGTAAGCAGTCAACTCATTTCAAAGGAGAAAGGAAAAGCAGAATGAACATTTATAAAATCAATAATATCGCTGAACTGATCAAAGATAACGCCTATGTGGGCCGTGGGATCGTTGTTGGAAAATCGGCAAACGGCAAAAAAGCCTGCACCGCTTATTTCATTATGGGCCGCAGTGCCAATAGCCGGAACCGGGTTTTTGCCGAACACGACGGCGCCATCTTCACAGAGCCCTTTGATGCTTCAAAGGTGGAAGATCCCAGCTTGATCATCTATGCGGCCATTCGCAAATATCAAAACAAACTGATTGCCACCAATGGTGACCAGACCGATACCATTTATGAAGGGTTGCAGGCCGGCAAAAGTTTTTCCGAAGCCCTCACCAGCCGGGAATTTGAACCGGATGCACCGAATTTCACACCCAGAATCAGCGTAATCTCTACCTTTGATAAAGGCGACTTTACCTATGAAATGAGTATTTTAAAAAGTGCGGATGCCGAAGGAACCGCTTGCAACCGTTATACCTTTAGTTATCCCGCTCTTCCCGGCTTAGGCCACTTTATCCATACATATCTCTGCGATGGCGATCCCATCCCCACCTTCTGCGGAGAACCCGAGCGAGTGGCAATCCCCGATGATATTGATTCTTTCACCACGGATTTATGGAATGCTTTGAACGAAGACAACAAAATTTCTCTTTACGTTCGGTATACCGACTTAGCCACCGGCGAAGAAGAAAATCGGATGATGAATAAAAATTGCTGAAGGAGAACAAAAGATGAAAGAATTTGAACTGAAATATGGTTGTAACCCCAATCAGAAACCTGCTAAAATCTTTATGGCAAACGGCGAAGATCTGCCCATCAAGATACTTTGCGGCCGCCCCGGTTACATCAACTTTTTAGATGCTTTTAACAGTTGGCAATTAGTGAAAGAATTGAAGGAGGCTCTGGGCGTTCCCGCTGTTACTTCCTTTAAGCACGTAAGCCCCACTTCCGCCGCCATCGGCGTTCCCCTTTCCGATGCTCTGAAAAAAGCCTGCTTTGTGGATGACATTGAAGGGCTGGATGAGTCCCCCCTGGCCTGCGCCTATGCCCGGGCTCGCGGCACCGACAGAATGTGCTCTTTTGGCGATTGGGTTGCCCTTTCCGACGTTTGCGATGTTACTACTGCTAAAATGATTAAACGGGAAGTTTCCGACGGCATCATCGCTCCCGGCTACGAACCCGAGGCTTTGGAAATTCTGAAAACCAAGCGGAACGGTAATTATAATATCGTTGAGATTGATCCCAATTATGTTCCCGCCCCCATTGAACATAAGCAAGTTTACGGCATCACCTTTGAACAGGGCCGCAATAATTTCGAAATCAACAAAGAATTGCTTTCTAATATTGTTACAAAGAATAAAGAACTGCCGGAAAGTGCTGTGCGGGATTTGATTATTGCTTTAATTACCCTGAAATATACCCAATCCAACTCCGTTTGTTATGCCGTTGACGGTCAGGCCATCGGCGTTGGTGCTGGTCAGCAGTCCAGGATTCACTGCACCCGTCTGGCAGGAACCAAAGCTGATACTTGGTTCTTGCGCCAGCACGAGAAAGTATTGAACCTGCCTTTTAAAGCAACCATTGGCAGACCGGATCGGGATAATGTGATCGACGGTTATATCAATCGCAATGAAGAAGATGTTTGCGCTGATGGAAATTGGCAGAAATACTTCACAACCCAGCCGGAACCCTTAACGGACGCCGAGATTCGGGCTTATCTTTCCACTATCGACGGTGTTGCCTTGGGCTCTGATGCTTTCTTCCCCTTTAGCGATAATATTGAACGTGCTAAACGGAGCGGCGTGAAATACATTGCTGAGCCCGGCGGCTCTATTCGTGACGATGTTGTAATTGAATGTTGCGATAAATACGGGATGGCTATGGCCTTCACCGGTATGCGCCTCTTCCATCATTAATCGAGGTATAGCCTATGAAAGTATTAGTTGTCGGAAGCGGTGGCAGAGAGCACGCCATCATTAAAAAAATCAAAGAAAACAAAAATGTAACTGAGCTTTATGCCTTGCCTGGTAACGGCGGCATCGCCAAGGATGCCACCTGCGTGGCTGTGGATGGTAAAGATATTGAAGGCATTGCTTCTTTTGCTAAAGAAAATGCCATCGACTATGCTGTGGTTGCACCGGATGATCCTCTGGTTTTGGGAGCCGTGGATGCCTTGGAAGCCATCGGCGTTCCTTGCTTTGGCCCCAGAGCCAACGCCGCCATCATCGAAGGCAGCAAGGTGTTTTCCAAAAACCTGATGAAAAAATATGGGATTCCTACTGCCGAATACGAAGTATTCGATGATATGGAAAAAGCGCTTTCCTATTTAGAAACTGCCCCTATTCCCACCGTGATCAAACCCGACGGACTAGCTTTGGGCAAAGGCGTTATTATTGCCGAAACCAGAGAGGCCGCAAAAGATGCCGTTATTTCTATGATGCGAGATAAAACTTTTGGAAAAAGCGGGGATCATATTGTGGTTGAAGAGTTTCTGTCCAAGTCGGATCGAAGCCATGTCGTTCTGTGA
>JAZNEH010000115.1:0-5954 GCA_045588515.1 Eubacteriales bacterium | reverse complement strand
ACCGTCTTGCGACGATGGCTCTTCCGTTTGCATTAAAAATAGGAGGGGGATAAGATAAGGTTTCCCTCATCTTGGCATTAGTATACCATATCCGGCGTTGGAATATGTTAGGAAAGTGTGAATAAACTCTCAACAAAGATGAATAAATTATGAAGGCGTTATTCAACGGTTTTTGCCGCCTTTTTCCGTGCACGAAGATCTTTGAAAAAACTACGCAGGATCTCGCCACATTCCTGCTCTAAAACGCCCCGCTCGATCTCCGGGTGATGATTCCAGGGGTGCTCTGTTAGGTCGGTAACGCCGCCCATGGCTCCGCCTTTGGGGTCCGGCGCACCGATCACTACTTTCGGAATTCGGGTATTAATGATAGCGCCGGTGCACATAGGGCATGGCTCCAAGGTCACGTAAAGGGTACAATCCTCCAGCCGCCAAAACCCCGTTTTTTTGCAAGCCTTTTGAATGGCAATCAGTTCAGCGTGGGCCAGCCCGTTTTGATCGATCTCCCGGCGGTTATAGCCTCTGGCGATGATCTGATCATTTTGAACAATCACTGCTCCCACCGGCACCTCTCCGATAGTGGCCGCCTTTTTCGCCAGGCGCAGTGCTTCTTTCATATATTTTTCGTTCATAACCTCAACTCCTGCCTATATAATATAGAATAAAAGTAAAAATGTAAAGAATTTTCTTAAAATGCTTTACTTTACCGGTGAAATTTGTTATGATAATATATCGAATGAATGGAGGGATGGAACGTGAATATTGTAGTATTATTCGGCGGGAAATCATCAGAACACGAAGTATCTTGCAGTTCGGTTTGCAATGTGTTAAACCTTTTGCGGGATGAAAAATATACAATTTATAAAATCGGCATTACCAGATCCGGGGCTTGGTTTCTAACGCAGGCTTCAAATGAGGAGATTAAAAACGGCACTTGGGAACAGCGGGCGGATAATGAGCCGGCATGGATTTTGCCGGATCCCACGGTGAAAGGCTTGCGAACTGCAAGCGGGAAGGTGATCGGGATCGACGTAGCCTGCCCCATACTCCATGGGAAAAACGGCGAAGACGGCACGGTTGCCGCTTTGTTCCAACTGGCTGGGATTCCCCAGATTTCCACAACGATGACCAGCGGGGCCAACTCAATGGATAAAGGCCTTACCAAATTGATTTGCGATAAGGCCGGCGTGCCGCAGGCGGCTTGGGTGATGCTCTATCGCCGGGAGTTGGCGAATTTGGATGAAGCTGCGCAAAAAGTGGAAAAGAACTTGCCTTACCCGGTGTTTGTAAAACCGGCCAGTGCCGGCAGCAGTGTGGGGATCACTAAATGTCATAATCGGGCAGAATTGGAAAAGGGCCTGCTTCTGGCGGCGGAACACGATTTTAAGATCATTGTGGAAGAAACCATTATCGGCCAAGAGATCGAAGTGGCTGTGTTGGGAAATGATGCACTGTTTGCGTCTGTTCCCGGCGAGATTGCCGCAACAGCAGAGTTCTATAGTTATGATGCAAAATATAACGATGATTCTTCCGCTTTGTTTATTCCGGCCCGCTTGGAACCGCAGGTTTTAGAGTGTGTCAAGGAAGAAGCCTTGAAGGTGTTTCGGGCAATGGAATGCGTGGGTTATGCCCGTGTAGATTTCTTTGTAAAGAAAAACGGCGAGATCGTCTTCAATGAACTCAACACCATCCCCGGTTTCACAGATATCAGTATGTACCCTAAGTTAATGGCCGCCTCCGGCGTTGATGGTGTTTCCTTGATGGAAAAACTGCTTGCCTTGGCCATTGAAAGAAAGGAACAAGAATGAATCAGTCTAATCTTCCCATCGGGGTATTTGATAGCGGATTGGGCGGGCTAACAGCCCTTCACCGTCTGCAACAGGATCTCCCTTATGAGGATTTTATCTATTTCGGCGATACTGCCCGGGTGCCTTATGGGGGCCGGGATCGGGAAACCTTGCATACCTTTGCCAATCAAGCCATTGCTTTGCTTCGTTCCCATCAGGTGAAAGCGGTTTTAGTTGCTTGCGGAACCATTTCTTCAACCGTGTTGGAAGATTTGCAAAAAGAGTGGGATATTCCGTTGATCGGTGTGGTGGAAAGTGCGGCCGATGCCGCCGCCTCTGCCACTGAGAATCGGAAGGTTGGCATTTGGGCAACGCCTGTTTCTATTGGCGCGGGGGCTTATGTTCGCCGATTGGAGCGAAGAAATATCAAAAATACGCTGGGCATCCCTTGCCCGAAGTTGGTGCCCTTGATCGAATCCGGCCATACTTCCCGCCGAGATGAAGAACTGAGCGCCGCCATTGATGAATATCTGCATCCCATCGAAGAATTTGGCGTGGATACTTTGATTTTGGGGTGCACCCATTATCCTTTAATTAAAAAAGCCATTGCCGCCCGAGCCCAAAAACCGTTGCACCTGATTGATTCGGGCAAGGAGAGCGTAAATGCGCTGATTAATACGCTGGAAAAAATGGAGTTGCTCTGTAAAGAGGAACGCCTTGGGCAAACCCGCTATTTTGTGAGCGGCGATCCGGAAGAATTTTCCCGGAACGGGGAAGATTTTCTGGAACTTTCGCTGGCCGGAAAGGTGGAGCAACGCCGTGCAGAATAAAAAAGTATCGGTTCAGCTGGAAACAGTTCAACGTGCCGGAACCGAAAAGGAAACGCAAAGCCTGAACGCTTCAGGAAACTTTTATTTGAAAGATGGCTCTGCCCATTTGATCTATGAAGAAGAAAACGGCCTGAAAACTCATATCCGCATCTCGGATGAGTTGGTTCATATCCATCGATTTGGCGAACTTTCCGGGGATTTATGGTTCGTGGAAGGAGAGCAACGGGATACCCGCTATGAAACCCCTTACGGGCGAATGATGCTCACAGTTGACACGGATAAACTTCGCTGGGATTTAAAGCAAATGAAACTCTATATTCGCTATCGGATCTTGGCTGAAGAGGAACCCATCAGTAAGAATGAAATAACCATTTATATAAAGGAAGTAGAAGAATGAAAAATCCAGTGAATGAAATGAAAAATAAGGTGCGGGAACTAATTCTTTCCGCTTATCAGGCCTGCGTGGCGGCCGGTGAATTGCCGGAAGTGGAGTTAAACGATTTCGAGATCGAGCAACCCCGTGATACCAAAAACGGTGATTTTTCCAGCAATTTTGCTATGAAGAATGTGAAATTGCTCCGCAAAGCACCCCAGATGATCGGCAATGCTATTCTGAGCCATCTGCCGGCCTGCCCGGAGATTGAGCGGGCAGAGATTGCCGGCCCCGGTTTTTTGAACTTCTATCTGGGCGAAAGTTATTTCATCAACGTGGCTGAAACCGCCGCCGCAGAAGGAGAAAACTATGGTAAGACCAACCGGCTGAACGGCGAAAAGATTATGGTGGAATTCGTTTCTGCCAACCCCACCGGCCCTATGCATATGGGGAACGCCCGTGGCGGCGTGGTGGGCGATAGCCTTGCAAACGTTTTGGCTTGGGCCGGTGCGGATGTGCATAAGGAATTTTATGTGAATAACGCTGGCAATCAGGTTTCTCTTTTCGGCCTTTCTCTCTATACCCGCTTGCAACAGTTGCTCCACGGTGAGGATTCTGTGGAATTCCCCGAAAACGGCTATCACGGCGATGATATCAAAGCCTTGGCCGCCGCTTATCTGGAAGAGCATCCCGAAGCTGCCGAAGAAGCAGAAGATGTGCTGAAGCCTAAGATGGTCACCTTCGGTTTGGAACGGAATATCGCCCGGATGAAAACCGACTTGGCTAAATATAAAATCCATTATAATGAATGGTTCTTGGAATCCCAATTGCACGAAAGCGGCTATGTGGCTGAAACGGTGAAATTACTGGAAGACCGGGGCTGGATGTATGAACAGGAAGGCGCCAAATGGTTCCGTGCAACCGAATTCGGCTGTGAAAAGGATGAAGTGTTGGTGAAGGCCAATGGCTTCTATACCTACTACGCCGTAGATATCGCTTATCACCGCAATAAATTTGAAAAACGCCAGTTTGATCGCTGTATCGACGTATTGGGCGCCGATCACCACGGCCATACTCTGCGCTTTAAGGCGGCGATGGCCGCCATCGGCCAAGATCAGGAAAAATTGCAGTTTGTTCTGATGCAGTTGGTGCGGTTAATGAAAGACGGCCAGCCCTTCCGGATGTCTAAACGGACCGGCAAGAGCATCACGCTTTCCGATCTGCTGGAAGAGATCCCCGCAGATGCCGCCCGGTTTTTCTTCAACCTGAACCGTTGCGATAGCGCTATGGATTTTGATCTGGATCTGGCTTTGAAACAGGATAATGAAAACCCTCTGTACTATGTGCAGTATGCCCACGCCCGGATCTGCAGTATTATCCGTACGTTGCAGGAACTGGGCTCCAACTATACCGGCGCTCCCGTGGATGCGGGCGCCTATCAAACCGAGGAGGAACGGGCTTTGATCCGGGCCATCGGCAATTTCCCCGAAGAGATTATCGGTTGCGCCGATGCACTGGAAACCTCCCGCCTGACTCATTATGTAATGAACGTGGCCGCTTGCTTCCATAGTTTTTATAACGCCTGCCGGATCAAGGGCGAATCCGCCTCTGTGATTCAAGCACGCCTAACTCTTTGCGTTGCGGCCAAGAATGCGATTGCCAATGCGTTGGCGGTAATGGGGATCGAAGCCCCTGAGAAAATGTAATGATTTTTCTTTATTTTATCGGAGCAATGCTGCTGATCTTGGCGGCATTGCTTCTGATCTATAATAATCACTTTGCGGTTCGCCATTATGAGGTGGAAACCGCAAAAACAGAAGGGGAGAAGAAGATCATCCTGATCTCCGATCTCCATAATAAGGAATATGGAAAAGGCAATGTCCGGCTTTTAGAAAAAATTCGTGCGAATCAGCCGAATCTGATCGTCATTGCCGGCGATCTGGTGGATAGGCGCCGCCCGAAGATCGATGTGGGCGTGAATTTTGCTGAAAATTGCGCAGAGATTGCGCCAACGTTTTATGTGAGCGGTAACCATGAGCACCAACGGGGGAATTTCGAAGAAATCGCCAGCCAAATGAAAAAGGCAAAACCGCTCCGTAACGAATGGATCGAACTTTGCGGGGTGAAACTGCTGGGCCTTTTGGATCATTTTCAAACTGATGGGTCTGCTCAAGAAACGGCCCTGCAGGCCTTTGAAAGGGAAGAGGGCTATAAAATTGTGGCAGTCCATCGGCCGGCCGCATTTTATAGCGAAGAAGTGTTGCGTGAACGAAAGATCGATCTGCAACTTTCCGGCCATACCCACGGCGGCGTGGTCCACCTGCCGTTCATCGGCCCCTTCTTCGCTCCGGGCGAAGGCCTATGGGCCAAATATGTGCAGGGAATTTTTAAAGATGATGGCCCGGTTCTGGTAATTAGCGGCGGCTTGGGAAATACCCGCTTGCCTCTGCGGCTCTTCAATTTCCCGGAATTAGTGGTAATTTCGATAAAAAATAAAAAAACACTTGCAAAATAAAAAAAGATGTGTTATCATTACTTGGAATGAAACGGATGGTCCTCTGCAGATTGCTCGCATGAACGTCCGATTATTAAGGAGGAACTGTAAATGGATTTGTTAAAAACAGTTACAAATGAGCAATTGAAAACCGAAATCCCCGTTCTTAATGTCGGCGATACCGTTCGTGTAAGCGTTAAGATCAAAGAGGGTAACAAAGAGCGTATCCAGGCTTTTGAAGGCACCATTATTGCTAAACACAATAACGGCATTTCTTCCACCTTCACCGTTCGTCGGGTAGCCTACGGCTGCGGCGTTGAAAGAACCTTCTTGGTTCATTCTCCCAACGTTGCAAAGGTTGAACTGATCCGTTCCGGTAAAGTTCGCCGTGCGAAGCTCTATTATCTGCGTGATCGCGTAGGTAAGGCTGCTAAAGTTAAGCAGAAGGTTTAATTTCAAACAAAAAGTAAGCA
>JAZNEH010000114.1:0-9971 GCA_045588515.1 Eubacteriales bacterium | reverse complement strand
TCATTAGCCGTCAGGCTAATGAAATCACACCGAAGGTGTGTATGTAATCGCTTTTCAGGCGTATGTAATCACCCGAAGGGTGTATGGCATCACACCGAAGGTGTGTATATCATCAACCGTTAGGTTGTATATCATCACCCCGCAGGGGTGTATAAAACCAAGACCATCACAAAATGCACAATTGAATTGTGCATCTCAAGGTAAAACCCCAAACGGATTGGTACCCCCGTAGGGGACGGCGGTTCCCGACGTCCCGTTAAATCCCATCAAACCCATCGGGTCGTCCAAATGGCCGACCCCTACAGGGTGTTTTTAAATTTTCTACATAATAGATCGGCGCACCGGGTGATGGAGAAATTCCCGGTGATGCCCTCGCCCAGTTCCGCCATAAAGCAGGCGTAGTCGTCGGTTTCCACCGGCGCAAATTCCTCGCTATCCAGCCGCTGACGTTCCTGAACAATGATCTCGGTCTTGCCGCAGATCCGCTTAAAATCCCCCAGCAAGAAGGAGGCCATATCGATGAGATGTACCCCCAGATCCCCCAGCACGCCGGTTCCGGCCAGTTCCTTCACAAACCGCCACTCCAGCCGGCGGCCTTCCCAAAAAGCAGTATCTTTCAGATAGGCCACGTCCACGTTGACGATCTTCCCCAACTGGCCCTGTTCCAAGATCCACTTAGCGAACCGCACCGCCGGGAAGAACCGATAGGAAAAGCACATCATATTGGGCACCGGGTTTTGCTCCAGCGCCGCCTTCAAGGGCTCGGCGTGAGCATAGTCGATGGAAAGGGGCTTTCCCACGTTAATGGGCTTGCCCGCCTCAGCGGCGGCGATCGCCATAGGCACGTGCAGATAGTTGGGTGTGCAGATCTCCACCGCATCCACCTCCGGGCAGGCGATAAGATCTTCATAATTTTCAAAGCAATGGGCTTCATCCAATCCTAAATTTTCCATCGCCCAATCCCGGGCCTTGGGATTGATATCGCAGATGGCTGTAATCTTACAATCTTTAATTTGCCGTAATTCATTCAAGTGCCGGCCCCGGGCGATATTGCCCAGGCCGATCATACCAACTCGTACCATATCATTTCACCTCTATATCTAAATGTTTGCGTTCCGCCTCGCTTTTGCCGGCGAACTTATCTGCCACCTGCTCTATGGCCTCGTAATGGCCGAAGGTGGGGGTGGGGCCGCCGGAAGGCTTCGCCCAATGGATCGCATTATAGAGAATCCGGGTGATATCCTTCCGATAGAAGGTGGGATATTCCTCATGGCCGGGCCGGAAATAGAAAATTTTTCCGTTCCCCCGGTGATAGCAGCATCCGCTCCGGAACACTTCCCCGCCGCCCTAAAAGCCCGGGCCTATTCCCTTCTTTCAGAAGTCATTAAGGCCCACCATCGCCAGCGCTTGCCCCTATCCGAAGGGATCCGAGAAGGAATCCGCTATCTGGAAAACGATATCACCCAAGAGAAGAGCGTGGAAGAGATTGCCGGGATGTGCCATATGTCCCTGAGCAGTTTTGAAAAACAGTTCAAGGCCTATTCCGGCCTTTCCCCTCGGGACTACCGGTTGGAACGGCGGCTGGAACGGGCAGAACTGCTTTTACGAAACAGTTCTATGTCCATTCGGCAGATCGCCGAAGAACTGGGTTTTTATGATGCCGCCGCCTTTTGCAAACTGTTCAAAAAGAAAAAGGGGCTTTCCCCTTCTTCTTTCAGAGCCTGATAAAACGAACGCAGCCCTGCAGAAATTCTGCAGGGCTGCATTTAATTCAATTATTCATTCCATTGGCGTAATTCTTTGCCGTTGGCATCGGTTTTAATATCGCCGACTGCGATCAAAACGCCATCGATAAAGCCCCAAAGACCGGCCAGCAAGAATGCCGCCGCCTCGGGCAAAGTGCCGGAGCAAACCGCCCCATAAACCGCCACAGTGATTGCGATCTGGGCAATCCCCTTGCCGGTATGGCCCAAATAGAAGTTATGCACGCCAAAGGCGCCTAAAACGATGCCGAATGCGGCGGCCGCCCAGCGGGAACGGGCCTTTTTCTCCGGTTGAGGGGGTTGCGGTTGAGCCACAGCCGCAGGCGCTCCGCAACGGGCGCAGTACATTGTGCCGGGGATCAGTTTTTCGCCGCATTTTTCGCAAAAGCCGATGCCCATTCCCTTCGGGCATCCGCAAGTGGCGCAATTTAATTGGTCTTCGGCCAAAGGTTGGCCGCAATTTCTGCAATATGCCATCGTATCTCTCTCCTTTTTTTCGATAACTTCATTTTATCACCCCCAGCAAAGATTTTCAACCCGAAATTCCGTTAAAGTTTTGTAAATAAATTCCAAAGGATTGCTTTTATCCTGTTTTTTTGGTATACTCCTTTCAAAGGAGTTGAACTGTATGGAACCGAAATACACCGTTTTACCTTGGATGAGCAATCTTTCAGCCGGCTACATCGTTATTTATTGCATCACCGGCCTATTTTTATGGATGATTTTAGAAAGAATTCTCAAAAAGCATAATATGACTATGCGCCGGGGCACGCTGGCAATCATCAGCAATACCCTTTGGCCTTTGCTTTTGAATACTTGCGCCTATGCCTTGGCCTATTGGTATTACGCCATCCCTTTGAGCATCGGTTGCGCCGTTGTTTTTTGCATCATTATCCGGGGCGAATTGAAAACCGCCCGGGAGGAAGAACTGGAAGGGGCCGTTGGCCTTTCCAAGGCCATTCGGGAGATCCGAAGCGAAGCCTTTGCCGATCTGCCGGTGGAGGAACAGATGGCCTATAAAGCCCAAGTGAAACATCAGAAATGTATCTGGTGGCTCTGGGCGCCCTGCATCATTATTTTGCCCTTTTTAGCGATCCTCTTATTGGAGCAGTTGGGAATCGGCGACTATCTGTTCTTTGTTCATTACTTCGAATAACCCCTTGGTTTTATACACACCTGCGGGGTGATGATATACAACCTAACGGTTGATGATATGCACGCCTACGGCGCGATGATATACACACCTTCGGTGTGATGCCATACACCCTTCGGGTGATTACATACGCCTGAAAAGCGATTACATACACACCTTCGGTGTGATTTCATTAGCCTGACGGCTAATGAAGCCCCAAACCTACAAGGATTCTCCTCAAATAATATTAGCCCTGCGGGAAGAAACGTTCCTCCCGCAGGGCTTCTGCTATATTGCAATTACTTGTAGGGTGTTCCCCCTTGGAAGGGGGAACACGAGGGGCGAGGGTCCGCTGACCCCGCTTGCCCCTCGGAGGGGGTTCGGGGTCAGTCGGCGATTTCCAATTCGGCCCAGATGGCACGGTGGTCGGAAATGATCTCTGTACGCTTTTCATAGAACAAGGGCGTAATTCCGCCGTCAACGAAAATATAATCGATCCGGGCGTTAAAGTCCAGTTCGGGATCGTTATTCTTGGTAAAGCAATCGGTAAAGGCTTCCGCCAACTTGGGATACCACTCCATATGAGGGCGCATATTCAGGTCACCGGTGAAGATCACAGGCCCTTGGATGCGGGCTTTTTCGGCCAATACGGTATCGGTGGCCAGGCCCTTGGCATCGGGAGTCAGGCCGAAGTGGCTGTTCATATGGGTAATGATCTTGCCGTTCACGTCGATCTGGCAAACCATCAGAACCCGTTCTTCATAATTGCCGGTTTCCGCCCGTTCTTCCTTAGGAATGGCCATATGGAAGGTGTTCATGGAGATAATGGGATACTTGGAGAGGATGGCAACGCCATAGGGACTTTTTTTGCCATCCTTGGTTAACACGTCGATGGCCTTGGCGAAAGCACTGTGCCAGCCCAATTTTTCGGCCATATAGCCGGGCTGATCGGGAAAACGGCCATCGGGCGGACAGTTATAGATTTCCTGGATGCCCACGATATCCACATCCAGTTCCCGGATATGGTCTACCATCCGATCCAGATTCACTTCCGGCGTTTCGCCGGCCAGTCGCTGGGCGTGGTTCACGCCGTGTTGGATATTAAAAGAACAAACCTTTAATTTCATTGCTTATACCTCCAGTTCGGCAACGATGGGCAGATGGTCGGCAACCACTTCTGCGGGAATTTCTACCGCCAGGGTTTTCGTTTCCTGATCGGTGAAGATATAGTCGATCTTTCTTCTGGGCATGTGGCTGGGGAAGGTTAAGGGTTCTTCCGGAAGAATGTCGGCGGTATCCTGATAAGCGGCCTTGATCCGTTGCAGTTGGGGATGAGCCGGGGTAATATTAAAGTCGCCGGTCAATATGTAAGGAGCCTTCACAGTTTCCCGAGCAGCCAGAACTGTATTGACAGCCTTTTCGATTTCTTCTTTTCGCAGGCCAAAATGGCTGTTCATTACCGTTACGGTCTTGCCGTTGATCTCCAGTTCCACGATCATCAGCACCCGATTTTCATAACGCTTCTCTTCTTTCCGCTCTTCGGGGAGGGTTACGATAGGCACCCTGCGGAAGGAACGAATGGGATGCTTGCTCAAAAGAGCAATGCCATAGTCCCGGGTGGTGCCGTCTTTCATCTTCACCACGATCGCCTTGGCGAAGGCGAAGTTCCAGCCCAACTGCTGGGCCAGATAAGCGGGCTGCTGGCCGTATACAGTCCCGGGCATATAATCGGTGATCTCATTGATGCAGCAAAAATCCACGTCCATCTTTTTGATGTGATCGACAACCCGATCCAGTTCGACATCTGCATTTTGCCCCATCACTCTCTTTGCATGATTGCAACCGCATTGAATATTAAAGGTTGCGGCTTTAATTTTCATTGGCAACATCCTCCTTTTGCCATATTGTTAGGATAAGACCATCATACCATTTCTAACCCAAAAATTCAACCTTTTTAGGGAAAAAGCCGCTAAAAAAACCCCGTAGGGTTCGGCGATTTCCGACGACCCGCAAAAAGTTCTATCAACCCCACGGACCGCCATCCCTACAATCAACATCGCAATGATGTATATTTATAACCGCCGACAGAGGCTAGGAAAAATTGTGCAGATCCCGTCAAAATGTTCTCGTCGGCGTACAAAGGTACGCTAGAGAGCATTTTGGCGGGAAGTGAAAAAATCAAATTAAAACTCGGCAAGGCCGAGTTTTTTCCTTTGAATTCTTTTGTAAAAAGAAGAAACAGCCGATACCTTCATTGCTGAAAACATTGGCTGTTTCTCTATTATTTTCTTATTTTTTCACGGTATGCGCGATTTTTACAGACTCTGTTCTGCTTTTTCTACCAATTTCTTGGTCATTTGACCGCCGATATGACCTGCCTGAGCAGAAGTCAGATCGCCGTTATAGCCTTGCTTCAGATCTACGCCGATTTCACGGGCAACCTCGAATTTCATCTTATCAAGGCCAGCCTTAGCGTTGCTCTTAACTGCTTTATCCATTTCATTTCACCTCCTTTTCAGGTTACGCCAATAGTATGGGTGAAATAAAATGAAAAATGCACGCCAATTTTTTCTAATTCATCGCAATGCCGCTATGATCGTATAATCTTTCAACGTTTTGGCAAATTCCTTGGTTTTGCGCCGATTCCAATTGGGGATCAAACCGCAAAATCCGTTGCGCACACCGATTGGAAAGGGTTAAAAGTTCCAGATCGCCCATTTGATCGGCAATGGCCATTTTCGGCTGGCCGTGTTGCAGATCGCCGAAAAAGTCGCCGGGCCCTCGCAGTTCCAGATCCTTATTGGCGATGGCAAACCCATCGTTGGTGGAACAGAAAAATTCCAGCCGTTCAGCGGTTTTTTCTTTTGCGTGATCGCTGATTAAAATACAATAGGACTGCTTATGCCCCCGGCCGACCCGGCCCCGGAGTTGATGCAATTGCGAAAGGCCGAACCGTTCGGCGTTTTCCAGAATCATCACCGTTGCATTGGGCACATTGATCCCCACTTCGATCACAGTGGTGGAAATTAAAATGCCCGTTTCGCCGGCCACAAACCGATTCATCGCCTCTTCTTTCATAGCAGCCTTCATTTTCCCGTGGATCAGATCCACTTTTTCGCCAAAAAGCGCCCGGAGTTCCTCAAAAAGCGCCTCCGCACTTTTCAGATCGCTTTCCTCGCTTTCCTCCACCAACGGGCAAACAATATAGGCTTGGTTGCCTTCGTTCAATTGTTTTTGCAAAAATACCCGAAGCCTTTTTTTATAGCCGGAATCCACTAAATAGGTTTCCACCTGCTTGCGGCCCGAAGGCATCCCTTCCAGAACGGAAAGATTCAGATCCCCCCAAACCATCAAAGCCATCGTGCGGGGGATGGGCGTGGCAGACATTACCAAAATATGCGGTTTTTGCCCCTTGGCGGCTAAAGCCGCCCGCTGGCGCACGCCGAACCGATGCTGCTCATCGGCAATCACTAAGCCCAATTCCTTAAAGTCCACCTGTTTTTGAACCAATGCGTGGGTGCCGATGGCCACTCGGATAGAACCATCCCTCAGGCCGGCATAGATTTTTTTCTTTTCGGCGGCCGGTGTGGAACCCACCAGTAAGGCAACCGAATAGCCCAGTTTTTCCAACAGGGGCTTGAAATATTCAGCGTGTTGCCGGGCCAAAATCTCTGTGGGGGCCATAATCGCCACCTGCCAACCGGCGGTCAGCGCCCCATAGGCGGCCTCGCCGGCCACAAAGGTTTTGCCGCTCCCAACATCGCCCTGCAACAGCCGATTCATAGCATAAGGGCCGGCCATATCTTCCAAAATTTCAGCCACCGCCTGCCGTTGGCTTTCGGTGGGAGCGAAGGAATGAAGGGCCCGGAACCCATCGCCGGGATCTTTCACCGGATAGCGGTTCACATCTTTCCCCAACCGGGAGAATAATTGCAAGCCCAATTGAAAATAAAGCAATTCTTCAAAAATCAACCGCCGGCGGCCTCGAACCACGTCGCTCATTGTTTTGGGGCAATGAACTGCCGGCAACGCCTCGCATAAAGGCAAAAGGTCATATTTCTCCAAAAGCCCTTGGGGCAAAGGATCGGCGGGCATCCATTCCGGATGATTCAGGATCTCTTTCAGCCAACTGCGCAGTTGGCCTTGCTTCAATCCGCTCACCAACGGATAAACCGGATCGATGGCCGGGGCAGAACCGGCCTTCAATTCCTCCACCCGGGGCGAAACCATATGGAATAACTGTTTGGGATCCATCCGGCCATAAAAATTAAACAGCCGGCCCTCTTTCAGTTTATCGGCAATATAGGGGTTATTATAAAAACTCAGGTTCAGGCTCCCGCTGGCATCCGCCACCGTGACCGTTGTTAACGTGCGGCCGCCGTAGATCCGGCGAAATCGGGGCGATTCGGTAACCGCCGCATTGATGCTCACCGTTTCGCCCAGCATTAAAACCGCCTCCCGGATGGGAACCACCACCGAGCGATCTTCATACCGCCGGGGATAAAGGCGCAGGAGATCTTCGGTTTCAAAAAGGCCTAATTTTTCCAATAGTTCGGCCCGCTTTTTCCCAACGCCGGTTAATTTTGTTAACGCTGCCATCTGCCTGCACCTCCTTTTTCTTTTATTTTATCCTATTCCGGCCCATTTTTCAATTAAATCTTGCGTTCTAAACAGAAATGCACTAAAATACATTATAAAGGATGTGTTTTTAAAATGAAAAAAACGATTTTAATCACCGGCGGCAGCGGTGCCATCGGCAGTATGACCGCCTATTGGGCGGTGCGCCAAGGCTATCAGGTGGCCTTCGGATATTTTAAAAATCAAAAAGCCGCCGAGAATCTGGCGGAAGATCTCACCAAATTGGGCGGAACGGTTTTGCCCATTCAAGGCGATCTGACCCAAATGGATGATCGCCAAAAATTGATCCGAGAAACGCTGGCCGCCTTTGGCCGGATCGATGTTTTAGTGAATAATTTCGGCGTGGCCCACTATCGGGAATTTGCTTTGGAAACCGAAGAAAGCCTGGCAGAAATCCTGAACCAAAATCTTTTGGCCCATATGAGCCTGACCCGCCTTTGCCTGGAGCAGATGCTCCCCCAAAAAAGCGGGAGCATTATCAACGTTTCTTCCGTTTGGGGGCAAACCGGCGGTGCCTGCGAAGTGGCCTATTCCACCGCAAAGGCCGGGCTGATCGGATTTACCAAAGCCTTGGCGAAGGAATTGGCTCCGGCGGGCATCACTGTGAACTGCGTGGCGCCCGGCTGCGTGGCGGGCAATATGCTGAAAGGACTGGATCTGGAAGCGCTGAAAGAAAAAATTCCTACCGGGAAACTTTGTAATGGATTGGATGTTGCCAAGGGAATTTTGTTTATGGCCGAGCAAGAGCAAATCACCGGACAGGTTCTCCCCATCAATGGCGGTATGTATATCTAAAACGGGTAAAAATGGCACCGAACGCAAAAAATAAATCTATATGATTTCCGTTCTTTTTCGTTTGATCTCTCATATTTCAAGATCTTCTTTTTTCCCCTTGACGTTTTAAGGAATGATCCCGTTCCGGGATCCATTTAAATTTTTTGCTTTTCGCTAAAACGACCTTCGCAGTATCACATACAGCTTCGGTTCGTTTTAACAAAATCGTTACTCATTTTTATCCCGTTTTACCGTATGTAAAAATGGCACCGAACGAAAAAAATAAAGATTTTTAAAAGAAACAACCTTCCCCGGCATCCCCGGAACAGTAGGTTGTTTCTTTTTTTATCGACGTTTTTCAACCGTATCAGATATCTGGGCAGAACACTATACAAAGAGGTATATATGGTTAATTTTATACAAACAGTTAATGAATTTTTATGGGGGATCGGGACTTTTGGGCTGATTGGGGGGTTAGGGATCTGGCTATGGATCCGAACAAAAGGCCTGCCGTTGCGGGAATTCGGGAAGGCTTTGAGGCTATTATTGAGGCCCGACTCCGGCAAAGGCGTAAGCGGCGTGGGTGCGCTTTGCACCTCGCTGGCCGCCTCTTTGGGGACCGGAAACATCATAGGCGTGGCCGCCGCTATGGCGGCGGGCGGGCCGGGCGCTCTTTTCTGGATGCAGGTTTCTTCGGTTTTGGGGATGTCCATCAAATACGTGGAAGGATATTTGGGCGCATCCTACCGGCGAAAGAATCAGCCCGGCGGGCCTTTTCAATATCTGGAACAAGGAGTTGGAAAGCCCTGGCTTGCCAAACTTTTTGCGCTGGCTTGCGCCTTGGGATGTTTGATTAGTTTGGGCACCACCAGCCAGATCAACGGCATTGTTGGGGCGGCGGCCGATCTATTTAAGGATGATCCCATTCTTTTGGGGGTGCCCCTTTCCGGGATTCTGGCCGGCGGCCTTACTCTGGTAGGGGTGGGCTTGGTGTTAGCCGGTGGGATCCGGCGGATCGCCGGTTTTTCGCTGAAAATGGTGCCCCTGATGGGCGGCCTTTATTGCGCCCTGACTCTTTGGTTGCTATTTCGCAACCTTTCCGCATTGCCGGCGGCTTGGGCGCTGATTTTGGAAACAGCCTTCCGGCCCCGGGCTGTGGCCGGCGCAACGCTGGCCCGGGTGATGCAGTTGGGGTTGAGCCGGGGCATTTTCTCCCACGAAGCGGGGATGGGCTCCGAAGCCATTGCAGCGGCCGCCGCCGAAGACACCACGCCCCATCAGCAGGGCCTGCTTTCTATGCTCACTCCTTTTTTCGATACCCTGCTCGTTTGCACACTGACCGGCTGGGGCATTGCTATTACCGGTGTTTGGCAACAGGCGGGCCTTGCGGGCGTTGAGTTGCCGCTGACCGCGTTCTATACCCTGCCCTTGCCCCGCAGATGGATTGCCGCATTGCTCACGCTTTGCCTGCTCTTTTTTGGGTTTTCTTCCATCGTGGGGTGGAGTTTTTATGGCGAGCAAAGTTTTGCCTATCTTTTTCCGGGCCGCCGGAGTAACCGTTTTTTTAAAATTGCTTTTCTGGCGGCGCTGGCCATCGGCATCTTTCTCTCGCCGGGCCTAACTTGGGAATTGGCAGATCTCTGCTGCGCACTGATGACCTTTCC
>JAZNEH010000113.1:0-18043 GCA_045588515.1 Eubacteriales bacterium | reverse complement strand
CGAAAAATCGGGGATCATATAAAGGCCGCCGTCCGGCGCAATTCCTTGAAGGATCGCTTCCGGACCGGTGGCAGTCAAATTACGGTTACGGGTGCTTTCATATTGCATAAAAAGTTCTCCTTTTTTGTTCTTTCTTTAATTTTATAAGAAGAGTTTTTATTCGTCAATTGTTATTTTTGCTAAAATATGCCCCTTTTTCACGAAAAAAAGGGGCATATCTATGAAATTAGGTAACAATGCCGGCAAATTGGGATTGATAGAGCCGGAAATAACAGCCCTTTTGGGCCAGAAGAGTATCGTGGTCGCCTTCTTCCACCACTTTTCCGCCATCGATGACAATGATCTTATCGGCATCCCGGATGGTGGAAAGCCGATGGGCAATAATCAGGCTGGTGCGGTTTTTCATCAAGGCCACCATAGCCGATTGAATGTGCATTTCTGTGCGGGTATCCACAGAGGAAGTGGCCTCATCCAGAATCAGAATGGCCGGATCAGCCAAAACTGCCCGGGCAATATTTAAAAGTTGGCGTTGACCTTGCGAAAGGTTGCTCCCGCCTTCGGAAAGTTTGGTTTCATAGCCTTTTTTCAGCCGCCGGATAAAGCGATCTGCCCCAGTGGCTGCCGCCGCAGATTCAATCTCCGCTTGAGTGGCTTCCGGCCGGCCGTAACTGATATTCCGGGCAATGGTATCCGAGAATAAAACGGTATCCTGCAAAACAATGGCAATGCTCTTGCGCAGTTGATCCCGGGGGATTTCTTCCAGCGGCAGGCCGTCTACGGTAATTTCCCCGCCATCAATATCGTAAAAACGGGTCAACAGGTTTACCACAGTGGTTTTTCCACTGCCGGTGGCGCCTACAATGGCGATTTTTTGGCCGGGCTTCACTTCCAGATTGAACCCTTGCAATACCGGCTTTTCCGGCACATAGGAAAAATGAACATCCCGGAAGGAAAGGGCGCCTTTCACTGCCTGGGGATCCAACGGAGCGGTTCCGCCTTGCTTTTCCGGTGGCGCATCCATCACGTCGAACACCCGTTCCGCCCCGGCGATGGCTGTTTGAATGGCGGCATACTGGTTGGCAATCTCATTAATGGGCCGGGAGAATTGTTTGGAATAGAGCAAAAAGGCTTGAATGGTGCCAACAGAGATATGGAGAGCGTGTTCCGGGGCAAGACTGGCAAAGATGCCGCCCACCAATGCAATCAGCAAAAAGCCCACGTTAGAAATAAAATTCATTACCGGCCCCATACATCCGCCGGAAATATTCGCCCAAATGGCCGTTTTTTTCAGATGGTTACTGGTTTCGGCAAATTCTCGGATGGCTTTTTGCTGGCGGTTATAGGCCACCACCGTGCGATAGCCGGTAATCATCTCTTCGGCTTGGCCGTTGATGACACCCAAAATCCGCTGTTGGCGAATAAAGAACTTGCGCATATATTTGGTGATATAGGTAGAAGCAATCAGGGTGAGGAAAATGGTGGCGGTGCTCACCAATGCCAGCAGGGGAGAATAACAGATCATAATAATAAACGTGCCGGTAACGGTGAGAATGGCGGAGCAGAGCGATGCAATGGAGGTGGAAATGGTGTTGGAGATATTTTCCACATCGTTGGTCATCCGGCTCATAATGTCGCCGTGGTTATGGGTATCGGTATAGCGGATAGGCAATCGCACTAATTTTTCAAAAAGTTCCTTCCGCAGGGAACGAACGGTGCCTTGAGAGAGCCGGGCGGAGGAAAGAGCCTGCAGATAGGTGAGGCCCGCATTGACTAAATAGGTTAAAATCATCAAAAGGAGCATCAGGGAAAGTTGATTTTTTAAATTCCCTTCCAGAGAGTCGATGGCCTTTTGTTGCAAGGCGGGGCCTAAAAGGTTGGTGCCGGTGATTAGAAGGGTCATTGCCATCAGCAGAATAAAGGAGCGCTTATTCTTGCCGATATAGTAGAAAAGGCGTTTTAAAGTGCCCCTAAGATCCTTCGGTTTTTCCACTTGCATCATCGGGCCTCTGCGCCCGCCGCCGGGTCGCATAGGATTCATAGGGGGATTATTTTTCGGCTCAGCCATTCAAAACGCCCCCTTCCTTGATCTGAGAATGATAGATTTCCTGATAAACCGAACTGGTTTTCAGGAGTTCTTCGTGGGTGCCGATGGCCGCCAGGCTTCCTTGCTCCAAAACGGCGATCCGATCGCAATCCTGAATGCTGGCAACTCGCTGGGCGATGGTGATAAGGGTGGTTCCGGCACACTCTTCCCGGATGGCTTTGCGAAGCCGGCCTTCTGTGGCAAGATCCAGAGCGGAAGTGCTATCATCGAAAATCAAAATAGCCGGTTTCTTTACCAAAGCCCGGGCAATGGAAAGGCGTTGCTTTTGCCCCCCGGAAAGGGAGGCGCCCTTTTCGGCCACTTGGCTTTGATAGCCTTCGGGCATTTTGGAAATAAATTCATCGGCCTGAGCAATTTTGGCCGCCCGCACCACCTCTTCGTCTGTGGCCTCCGGACACCCGAATCGGATATTATCGGCAACAGTGCCGCTGAATAGTTCGCTCTTTTGCAAAACAACGGTGATGTGCTCCCGGATGGATTCCAGCGTGTATTCCTGAATGGGAGCAGAACCCAACAAAACTTGGCCGCCGGTGGCGTCGTAGAAACGGGTCATTAAATGGATGAACGAGGATTTTCCGGAGCCTGTGGCCCCTAAAATGGCCAGATTTTCGCCGGGTTTCACAGTGAGATCGATGTCTTTTAAAACAGGATGATCGCTGAATCCCGGATAATGGAAGGAAACGTTTTGAAAGGAAATGGCTTCCGTTCCCGCCATTCGGCGGTTACCGCCTTGGATCACCGGGGTGCTATCCAGAACTTCCTGAAGCCGTTTGCCGCTGGCCCGGCCCCGGGCGATGGATTGAAACATCATACTTACCATCATCATAGAATGGAGGATCTGGGTGTTATATGTAATAGCAGCCATCACCGTTCCGATCTGCATCGCCCCGGCTTGCACCTGCAATCCCCCCAGATAAATCAGCGCTACAACGGAGAGATTCATTATCAATGAGAGCAGGGGAGATAGACGGGCCAGAATAAAGGCTACTTTCAAATTCATCCCGGTGAGGTTTTCGTTGGCCTCATTGAAGCGGTTGATCTCTCGTTCTTCCTGCACATAGGCCTTCACCATCCGGGCACCGCTCACATTTTCCTGCATCACGTTATTCACCTGATCCAGCCGCTTTTGCACCTTTTCATATAGGGGATTGGTGGCTTTTAAAACCAACAAAACCAACAATAATTGCAAGGGCATTGCGCATAACAAGATCAGCCCGAATTTTAAATTCAGGGTCAATAGCATAATAATCCCGCCGATGAACATCATCCCGGAACGCACAAACATCCGGAGGCATTGCTCCACGAAATGTTGCATCTGAGTGATATCGTTTGTTAGGCGGGTAATCAGCGATCCGGTGGTGAACTGATCGGTTTGCTGAAAGGAAAGGCTCATAGCGCTTCGAAATACATCTTTTCGAAGATCACAACCAAAATTCTGGGAAGTGAGGCTGGCAAAAACTCCGCAGGAAAAACCAGAAAGGCCGCCCAGCGCCACGATCAGCAACATTTTTAAGCCTACGTGGATCAATAGGGATGTATCATTGCCCAAGACCCCCTCATTCACCAATTGGCTCATCAATCGGGGTTGCCAAAGATCAGCCAGAACTTCGCCGATCATCGCCAATGGCGTTAAAACAGCCCAAAACCAATAGGGCTTTAGATAACGGATCAACTTTCTCATTCTTTAGTCCTTCTCTTAAAAATAAATCTAATACTAAATTATATATTAATCGCGAAAAATGTCAATCAGCCGGAAGAATGTTCATATTTTATTCATTGAAAATAGAAATGTTGCACAAATAATAAGGGAGATTTTTTACGTTCATTGCGGGGAAATGGATTGATAAGCGCTTATTGTTATGGTAAAATTATATAGTTAAAATGAATTACTATGTCAATAAGGAGAAATAGAAATGGAACAGTTAATGAATGTTGAAAAAGAGCAAGCCATCTGCCGGAAAATTACCGATGAAATGAAGAAGGTAATTGTTGGTAAAGACGAGCAATTGCGGATGCTTTTGATCTGCCTTCTTTCCAAAGGGCATATCTTGATCGAAGACGTTCCCGGCGTTGGTAAAACCACTGCCGCTTCCGCTATGGCACGGGCAACCGGCTTGGATTGCAAACGGGTTCAGTTCACTCCCGACGTTATGGCTACCGATATTTCCGGCTTTACTGCCCCGGATGCCAAAACCGGCGAGTTTACTTATAAGCCCGGCGTTTGTATGACGAACATTCTGATCGCCGATGAAATTAACAGAACCTCTCCGAAAACCCAGTCTGCCCTTCTGGAAGTGATGGAAGAGCGGCAGGTAACGGTGGATGGTGTTACTTATAAGTTGCCCGATCCTTTTATGGTGGTGGCTACCCAGAACCCGGTGGGTTATATCGGAACGTATCCCTTGCCTGAGGCTCAGTTGGACCGTTTTCTGATGAAGATGAGTATGGGCTATCCTTCCGCCGCCGAAGAAATGCGGATCATCAGCGACCGTCACGGCGAAAACCCCTTGAGCGCCGTTGTGGCCGTTTCCAGCCCCGAAGAAATCGTGGAAATGCAAAAAACGGTGGAACAGATCCATGTGGATGATGCGGTTCTGGATTATATCGTTCAATTGGTTTGCGCCACCCGTGGCCACGCCCTGGTAAGTTTGGCGGCTTCTCCTCGTGCCTCCCTGGCTTTGATGCGGGCGGCTTGCGCTGCTGCAATGCTGGATGGCAGAACTTATGTGATCCCCCGGGATGTAAACGAGATGTATGATGCCATTTTGAGCCATCGTATTATGCTGGCTCCCGAAGCCAAGATCGAGCGGATGAGCGCTTCCGATTTGCTGGCTTCTCTGAAGGATACGGTGAAAGCACCGATCGTGAAATAAGGTGCGATTATGACCCGTTCAAGATTAATTTATCTGGCCTTATTGATCGTTTCTTTTATTTTTTCGCAAGCCCTTTATGATTCTATTTCTCTTTTTACGTTAGCCATCGTTTTGCTGATCCCCATCATTTCCTTTTTGTGCCTTATGATCAGCTTGGCTTTGGTGAAGATCACGCTGGATCCGTTGCCCGCCCGGGAAGAACGGCTGAAATCCTTTGCGATCCGGCTGAAGATTCGCAGCAGAACTCCGGTTATGCTGCCGATGATGAAATTCTTTATGCGGGTGAGCAATCCGCAGGGCGATGAATCGGTAGAAGGATACACAGTTGTTCAATATCAAGCCTTTGGCACCACCCAATTGGAAATTCCCTTGCAATTTAAGGTGCGGGGTGTTTATAAGGTTGGAATGGAAAGCGTTATTTTCTATGATTTCCTGCGGCTTTTTAGCGTGCGCCGTAAACTGAACGGCAAGGGGATCGTGGTTGTGGAACCCCGCAAACTGCGGATGGAAATGCTGGTTCAAACCTCCCGGCAGGAACAGGAAAATACAGTGACGGTTGGGGGAACGGAAACCAAAAGCAACGGCGATATGGCCGGTATCCGTGAATTCAATGAATATGATACGCTGCGTCAGGTCCATTGGAAACTTTCCGCCCGGTTATCCAAAATGATTGTGAAAACCTACTGGGAAAATTCCTGCGATAACGTGATGATTCTGGCAGATCTTTTTCCCTATGAAGAAGATCGGCTTATCAACCGGCATCTAACCGACTGTGTGGTGGAGATCACCAATAAGATCACCGGGATGTTGGCTGAAAACGGCGTGCGGTGCACCTTGGGCTATGCAAACTATGATTCGATGCTTTATCTGCATAGTATTTCTACGCCGGAAGAGCAGATCCATGCTGTGGAAACCTTTTCGATGAGCCCTATGATGGAAAGCGGCGCTCTACAGGAATCTTTAAGTTCTATGGATTTTTCTGCTCTCAATGGCGGAACTCTTTATATTGTGACTTCAATGCCTGCAGATCAACTGCGGGATTGTATGGAACCCTATCTCCCGGGCTTGAATTGCGACGTGGAATATTTAATGGTCCGCCCGCAGTTTGAACCGGAGCAAACGCCTAATACGAAGATCTTTACCTTGGCAGAATTGGAAGAATGTAAATGATGAAATTAAAGCAACAAAAAGAAAAACCGGTCCTGGTAAAAGGAACGGTAAAGATGAGCAACCAATGGGGCAACTGGGGTGTCTATTTGGAAATTTTGCTTCTTTATACCGGGCTTTTGGGTTATATCTTTTGTAACACAACGGCTTTGGATATGGGCATCTCTCCCATTGTGCTGATTTTGATAACAGCCCTCTCCTTTGGCGGAATGATTCTGCTCACTTGGTATAAACGGGTGTTTTTCAGCGTTTTGGGCGGCTTGACCGGCTTGGCTTTGCTGGCGTTCCCCTTAACGGTGAAAATGCTGAAGGCCATTGGAAATTCCCTGCTGATCTGCTATAACTATACCATTTATCTGCTGGGCTCTCAGGAAAATTATGGCAGTTATCTGGATTATATGACTATGGATTTATCCGGTCTTTTGGAAAACCGGGTTTTGCTGGAACGCCGTTTCTTATCGGCGATCATTCTGCTTTCAATCGTTGCGGCCATCTTTTTTGCGCTGGCTCTTTTTAAAAGAATTCCCATTATGGTGGCCTTTTTGGTGCCCGGGATCGGATTGGTTCCGCTCTTCTATTATGGCATCGTGCCCCATTATATTGCCTTTAGCGTTTTTATGTCTGCTTTGATCGGTTGCTATGGGCAAAGCGTAGTGCAACAAATGAGCCGCCGCCGGGATCATAAGGCAAAAAAGAGCGGCTATACGCATAAAAAAGAAAAAAAGAAAAAGAATCTAACAACAGAGAAACGCTTTGAATTTGCATCCCGGAGCGGTAGTTTCGGCGTGATGATTGCCGCATTGATGCTGGTGGTAACGGTTGGCACTGCGGCGTTGATTTATAGCCGGCCTATTCTGGAATTGAATCAGGTGCGGGAGAAGATCGATAACATCTCTATGCAGGTGATGAACGTGATCTTTCGGAATACTTACGAAAAGCAAGAGAATGTGGCCGGTTATATGGAGGAAGGCGAATTATTGGGATTGGGTGCGCCCGCCTTCCGGCATTTGAAAGTGGGCACTGTTTCTTCTAAAACCTCAAATCCGATTTACCTCCGTTATCAAACGGGCGTGAAATTGACTGAAAAGGGTTGGACCGTTGCAGATTCTGCCTATACCGATGATTATGAAGAAGCAGTGGGTTTCACCTTCTGTGAATATACCCAATATTATAACTATATGCGGTTGGTTTCCCCTAGCGGAGATCCTTTAACTGCCGGCCTGGATAACACGGATAGCGAAGAATTGGGCTATCTTACCGGGCAGGTAACCTTCCGGCCGGAATATAAAGTGAGCAATTTACTGGGCTTGCCCTATGGCGCCACTACCCAAGCACCCTTAAGCGATTATACGGAACTGGAACGGATCAACGATACTCTTCTTTATCATAACGATGAACCTGAGGAACGGTCTTATATGTTCCGCACGGCCACCCCGGTGATGACCAGCGATGTTTATCTGGCTAGTTTCAACTCTCTTTGGAATGGATATATAAATTTGCGGTCCCTTCATTCCGAAGAAGATCAGTATATGAATCAGGAACAGATTTATAGTTCCTTTGTTTACCGCAATTATCTGGAACAGCCGGAAAAACTGAGCAAGATCGTTGGAAAACTGGCCCGGGAGGTTGCCGCTCCCTATGGAAATCGCTTGGAAAAAACCCAAGCCATTGAACGGTATTTAAAAACGAATTATACCTATTCCAAGGTGCGGCAGCGGCTGACCCGAAAAGACGGTTCTGCCGCGGATTCCTATGACTATATTAATTACTTCTTGTTCCAGAATGAGAAAAAAGAAGGCCATTGCACCCTTTTTGCCAGTGCAATGGTGGCTATGCTCCGGGAGATTGGAATTCCTTCCCGGCTGGCAACCGGCTATTATGTTTCCACCCAGATGCTGGATCTGGAAAGCTTTGCCGGGAATGTTTATGATGAGAATTATCACGCTTGGGTTGAGGTTTATTTTGAAGGTGCCGGCTGGCTGGCCTTTGAACCCACCCCCGGCTATGGGGATGCCCGGAACTATTTCCTTTTGGAACAGCGAGATAAGGGCGAAGACCCCGAAAAAGATGTGGATGTGAAGGTCGTTTACGTGGATCCGCCCGAAGGATGGGTGAAATTTACCAATGAACTGCCGGATCCCATCGGGATCGAAACCAATGACGATGCCTTGCGCAATCAATATCTGAATAATCTTCTGAGCAAGAAGATCCGTGGGCTACTGCGAGTGATCGGTTTGATCCTACTGGTGATCTGTTTGATTGCGGCCGCTTTAATAACGGCTGAGGCTTTGCGCAAGAGAGCGTTGCGCAGAATTCAAAAGGGTGAGCCCGGCGAAGGAATCCAACGAGGTTATTTCTTAGTATTGCGCTTGTTGCAATTGCGTGGATTCAGATTCTTTGAAGGAGAATTGCTGGAAGATTACGCCAAACGGGCCGATAATTTGCGGATCGTTTCGGAGGGCTCCTTAACAGAGATTATGCCTATTTTCCAAAAAGTTCTCTATTCGAATTTGCCTGCCACAGAAGAAGAACGAGCGGAAGTTCAGGCCTATGTGAGCGCATTGGATAAAGCCATTTTCCGCAATGCGAATCCTTTTAAAGCGTTCTTCTATAAATTGATTTTGGGCCGGAAACCCCGTCGTAAAGGGTTGATTTGGAATTTCGTATGAAAAGTTTTACGATAACCAAAAACGATGCCGACCAGCGTTTGGATAAGTTCCTTTTGAAGGTTGCCGGCAACTTGAGCCCTTCTTTGATGTATAAGTATCTGCGAAAAAAGGCGATTAAAGTTAACGGCAAGCGTGCTGAGGGAAATACCCGCCTAGCGGAAGGCGATCTGGTGGAACTTTATATCAACGATGAGTTTTTTACCGAGAAAAGCGCTGATTTCCGGCAGATCGGATATCGGCCTTCTCTCAATGTGGTCTATGAAGATGAAAATTTGATGTTGGTGGATAAAATGCCCGGCGTGCCGGTTCATGCCGATGCCCATGGCGCCCGGGATACCCTCATCAATCATATTCTCCTTTATCTTTATGAAAAAGGAGAATATGATCCGCAAAAGGAACTTTCTTTTACGCCCGCTCTTTGCAATCGATTGGATAAAAACACCGGCGGGATTGTGATTGTGGCAAAAAATGCCGCCGCCGGCCGGGCTTTATATGAAATTGTGAAATATCGGCAGGTGGAAAAGCGATATCTAACGTTGGCGCTGGGAAATTTCAAGGAAAAACAGGCCACTTTGAAAGCCTATCTGCAAAAGGATAGTAAAGAGAATAAGGTGCAGGTTATCAACCGCCCCCGGGAAGGCTATAAGGAGATCATCACGCGCTATCGGGTGTTGAAAGAAAAGCCCGGCCTTTCCTTGTTGGAAGTGGAGTTAATAACCGGCCGCACCCATCAGATCCGGGCCCATCTGGCTCATATCGGCCATCCTGTGGCCGGGGATCTGAAATACGGCATCGGCTCTGCCAATAAAGGCTTGCCCTTTAAGCATCAGGCCCTTTATGCCTATTCTTTGGAATTTAAACTTCCGCCGGACCATTTTCTTTCCTATCTGAACGGAAAAGTATTTAAAGTGCCAAAGGTATATTTTGAAAAATATTTATAAAAAAAGACCCTTTTTAGAGTCGTACTCTAAAGGATAGTAAAAAAGGAAGCGCGAAAATTTCGTGCTTCCTTTTCATTTTGTCTTATACCGTAACAAGCAGGACATTTAGGCGCCTAAATGTCACTTGTTAGGAGAACCTAAAACCCTTTATATATAAAAACGTTATTTGTCTTTGCTGATTTCTTCAAGATAACCGGCTGTAATAACGCCGGATGGTAGTGCAATTATCGCAATACCAAAAGCCGAAGAAATCATTGTGACAATTCTGCCAATTGTTGTTATTGGATAAATATCACCATAACCAACAGTTGTTAGGGAGATGGTTGCCCAATAAATCGCATCAAAAAATGTTTCAAATGATTCGGGTTCAACATTATATATTACAAGCGCAGAAATTAAGATGTAAGCAACTGCCATCGTTGCAACTGCAGACAAAACCTTTTTTTGCTTTCTGAACACATTTGTTATGATATCAAAGCTTTTCGAATATCTCAAAAATTTAAAAGCACGTAACACTTTTAATGTTCGCAACAATCTAAATAGCTTTAACAATCTAAAACTACTGTTCAAAATGGTTATAGATGGTAATATTGAAATTAAATCAATAACCGCCATTGGTGTAATTGGATATACAAAGAAGGAAATCACTGATTTTTTTAGTTTATAGTCAGCGGTTATTAAACGCAAAAAATAATCTAAAATAAAAATGGTTACAGTTATGTAATCAATCCACTGAAAAATAGTATTTGTTTCCTTAAAGGCAAGTGGAACAACACTTACAACAATAGTTACCATCATTATAAAATCATAAATATTGCTTAACTTACTATCGTTTTCTGCCGACTCAATTATCGAAAATAATTTCTTTCTCATAATTCATACCTTTTTATTTCGATTTTATCGTTTTAAGTGAAGAAATCAACATTCTGCGGATCGCGCCACATTCATTTTGAACATCCTTATAAACTTCTTCAGTCATACAACCTGTTTCAAAAAGAAGTTCTAGCCAATATTCCGTTTCATAGCACTCTTTTTGAGCAATCTCAAGTTTTGAAATAAAATCTTTTGTTCCTTGAGCATATTGGGCTTCGTGTAGGTTTGCTCCAATAGAGGTCGCTGAGCGGAGCAACTGATTTATTAAAACGGATTCTTTGTGGTTTGTTTTCATATCGCGGCAAAGAAAAACGATTTTCTTTGCAAACTCTTTTGCTTTATCTCTTAAAATACTATCAGCCACAGTTATCACCTCTAAGGCTATTATACATAAAAACTGATAGGCTTTCAAGTTATATTCCGACTTTGTCGGAGTGTTATTATTGCCTTATAGCAATAGTGTTATTGAAACCTTGCGGTTTCAGTGATATTTTATTCGCCAATAACTGCCGAAGGCAATATCACTTGGACTCTAGTCCAAATATCACTGCGTAGCAATAGAACTCGCCGTAAGGCGAATAAAACTGGCGTTGTATCCTTACGGGTACAACGTCTTTAAAAGGGTCTTTTTTTCCAAAAACGTTCAAGTTGATTGAACGTTTTCAAAGAGGATTTAAAGGGGAACCCTTTTGAAAAAGGGTTCCCCTTTTTATATTCATTTTGTCCCGGTGGAGCCAAATCCGCCGGCGGCACGGTCGGTGGCCGGCAAGGTTTCCGTACATTCAAATTGCGCTTGGGGGCAGGGGAGCAGCACCAATTGGGCAATGCGTTCGCCTGCCTCAACGGTTTGGGGGGTGGCGCTTTGGTTATAGAGTGCAACCATCACTTCGCCCCGATAATCTGCATCAATTACGCCCACTTTGTTGGCGGGCGCCAAGCCCCGTTTGGTGGCCAGCCCACTGCGGGCGAAAATAAATCCGCCGTAGCCTTGGGGAATTGCCATTGCCAACCCGGTGTGGATCAGTTTGGTTTCGCCGGGCTCAATGGTTGCCCCTTCCAGAGCGTAGAGGTCGGCACCCGCCGCATCAGCGCTTCCGTAGGTGGGCAAAATAGCCCGTTCATCTAATTTTTGAATTTGCAGTTTCATTCGTTTCCTTCGGTGCCCCCATTGGAAGCACCTCCTCCGTTATTCTCGGGATTCTCGCCTGGATTTTCGCCTGGATTCTCGCCTGGATTCTCGCCTGGATTTTCGCCTGGATTTTCGCCTGGATTCTCGCCGGGGTCTTCGCCCGGGTTTTGTTCGGGATCTTGAGAGGGTGTATTTTCTTCATTTCCCGGCAAGGGTGGCTTGCCGGTGATGGAAGGCAATTCTTCATCTTCTTCCTCAACTACCGGCGGGGTTTCAACGGGCGGTTGTTCTTCTGCTGGCGGGGTTTCAACGGGGGGAACGCCCGGAATTTCCGGCGGGGGAGTGGTGAGATCCACGTAGGTTTCGCAATAAGCAATAATGCCTTCCACAACAGCCTTTGCAATAGCCTCGGTGTTATTGCAGATCCAAAGGGCTTTATCGGCTTTATCGTGGTATTCCACTTCCAACAGCAGATTGGCAACTTTGGGGTCGCCTACTTCCACAAAGGGGGTTCCGTTGCCACCTTGGAGGCAAACATAGTCTTCTTTTAGTTTTCTGCCTTTTCCGGTGAGGGCAACGATTCGATTATAGATTTCGGTTGCCAGTTCTTTAGAACCGGCGTTTGCACCATTATAATAGGCTTCCGTTCCGGTGGCACTTGCTCCGCCGCCGGCGTTGGTGTGTAATGCCACATAGGCATCTACCCGGAGTTGATTGCCTTCAATGGCCCGTTCTTTAATGGGTTTGGAAACGTCCGGATGGATCACCTGATAGCCGGCATCTTTTAAAAGTTTTTCAGCGATCACCGCCACTTTGATCATTTCATCGCCTTCGGTGGTATTCCCGGCGGCGTAGCGGTTATGGATCTGGTTGGAGGGGGAAAGGTAAATCACCGGCGTCCGGATGGTTTTGCCCCATTCATAGTCGGCCATAAATTGGCGTTGCAGGATGGTGGCAGTTTCAGCCCGGGAAATCGTGTTGCTTGGAACCAATGCGCCGGTATCGTTTCCTTTTATCAAAGAACCAATGCTTAATGCCATTGCTTTTTTTGCATAATCAGCAACCTGATCAAAATCTGAGAAAGTGAGACCGGATGCGGCTAAAAGCGCATCGGGATCAGCCGCTTCGATTTCTTCGCGGCTATAAAGGGTTCGGATAATCATTAAAACGGCATCTTGTCTTGTGATGTTTCCGCTGGGATTAAAAGTGCCGTCGCCGCCGCCTTCAATAATTCCGGCCATTCGGCAGTGTTCAATGGCGGTGTAATACCACTCTGTGGGTTGAACGTCGGTAAAGGGTGCAACAGCGTTCTCTTTGGGGGCCATAACAACGGGATCACTTTGATAGATCCGATAGAGCAGGGTTGCCAGTTGGGCCCGGCTCAAATTTGCGCCCGGCATCGCCGTTTGCACATCGCTTCCTTGGAAAATACCGGCTTTCATACAAGCCGCCAAGGATTTATAATACCAATCCTTGGAAGAAACATCCTTCATCTGAAAGATGGGTTCCTCGTTGAGCAGAACTGTTATACGGAAATAAGCGGTTTGATCCATAAACTGAACCGTTACCGTTTTAATGCCCGGCGTGGAAGTATCCAGCCCGGTGCAATGTTCTGCCGCCAAGGGAATGGTTAATTGATCCTCTCCTACATAAGCGAGGGAGCCGCCGGAATAATCCGGGTCTTCGCCCACTGTATAAAATACTTTAGTGGGAGCGGTTAAGGTTAAACTGGGCGTTATGTTGGCCGCAACCTGAACGCTCAGCGTTAAAAACAAGCATAAACAAAGAAACAGGGATAAAACTTTTTTCATTCAGTACCTTCCTTTTTTCTACATTTGAACGGTTAATTTTCCGGGGTGGATCTGAAAGAAGCATTGGCTTCGGTTGGTGATCTCCCCATCCACATTGACCCGCAATTCTTTGCCGTCTAAGGGGCGCACGGATACCGTTTTCACCTTTCGATGAACGACTGTATCTTTAAATTGAAGAATCTTGCCCTTTAAAAGGCCCGGTAAGTATCCAACCATCTGCCAGCGGCTGCAGGCTTTGATCACGATCAGATCAAAAAATCCATCGTTCACAGATGCTTTAGGGCTAATGGGGATCCCACCGCCGATATAGTTTCCGTTGGCAACGGAAAACACCAAGCAATCCCCCTCAAAAAGGGTTTCGTTATCGGCTTTGATCTCCATAGGGCGGCTTTGATGGGTGAATACCGCTTTTATCACGCCCCAGAGATAGGGGGCCAGCCCCCGCACATAGCGTTTGGCAAATTCAGCGTGATCTAAAACGGTAACATCAAATCCGGCGCCACATTCATTGGCAAAAAGATCTTCATTCAAAGTGCCGATATCCAGTTGCCGGGGTTGAGCGCTTAAAATATGCTCCAGAGCAGGCAAGGGCTTGCGGGGCACTTGTAGGGTGCGCAAAAAATCGTTGCCGGTTCCGGCGGGAATTTCTGCAATGGGCAGATCGCTTTCCATTACGCCTCGAACGGCTTCTAAAAAAGTGCCGTCGCCGCCGACTACCAGCAAAAGATCAGAGGATTTCGGGGAATTGGAATGTTCCTGGGCCGCCTTTTGGGCCAGTTGCGTGGCATCGCCGGGGGATTGGGTTTCCCACTTGCGATAATCCAATTTTTTTTGCCGCAAGGCGTTTTCTACCGATAAAACGATCTTTTTCGACCTTCCGTTTCCGGCAGTTGGATTCACGATCAGCGTGATCATTGAAACATATCCTCCGAATTTCGATAATTTTCACCCCATTATTATAACAAATACTGACGATAATTGCAACCATAAATCCTGTTCGCCGCAATCGTTTCCTTTAGCGATATAATGGGCCTCGGGAGGTGGAAAGAAATGAATTTGCTGGAAATGTTGGCAGAAGATTTTGCCCGTGCCGCCGCAATGACGATGCCGCAATTGGAAGAGGCGCTGGAGGCACGGGAGAGCAAAACCGTTAGTGAATTAACGGCTTTGAGTTTGGCGAAGCGGGCGGCAGAAGGCGGAATGGACGCTATTAAACTGATGAAAGAACTCTCCAGAAACGATCCCTTGGAAGAAAACGATCGTCGGTTTGAGATTCGGATCGTAGACGATACCAATGGTAAATAACGGTATTTTTACCATCACTTCCCTGCAACATCGGTTTATCACGGCCAAAGAGGATGAAATTCTTTTTGGCGGGGCGGCCGGCGGCGGGAAAAGTTACGGCCAGTTGGTGGATGCCTTTTATTATGCGTTGAAATATGCCGGCTCCCATCAACTTCTTTTGCGGCGGACTTTGCCGGAATTGGAAAGTTCTTTGGTGCGTACGGCCGAGGAACTTTATCCCCGAAGGGTCTACCGTTATCTTTCTTCCAAACATACCGGCTATTTTGAAAACGGTTCCGTGTTGGATTTCGGATATTGCGATAGCGAACGGGATGTTTATCGCTATCAATCAGCGGAATATGACGTGATCCGCTTTGATGAACTCACTCATTTTACAGAATCGATGTATCTTTATCTGCAATCCCGCCTGCGGGGTGCAAAACCCTTTCCCCGGCAGATGAAAAGCACCACCAACCCCGGCGGTGTGGGGCATGAATGGGTGAAGCGAAGGTTTGTGGATCCTGCTCCGCCGGACACCCCTATTCGGGATCAATTGGGATCTCGGCGTTTTATCCCGGCCCGGGTGCAGGATAACCGATTTTTGATGCAGGGCGATCCACAATATATTTCCCGGTTAAAACGCTTGCCGGAGCGAGAACGCAGAGCGTTGCTGGAGGGCGATTGGGATCTAACGGAAGGGCGTTTTTTCACCCGATGGGATCGCAATATCCACGTGGTGGAGCCCTTTCCGATCCCGGATCATTGGCGGCAACATTTTGCGCTGGACTATGGGCTGGATATGTTAGCAGGGCTTTTTGGAGCCGAAGACGGCCAGGGAAATCTTTATATTTGGCGAGAACTTTATGAACCGGGGCTGATCGTTTCCGAAGCCGCCGCCCGGATCAAAAAAGCCTATGCCGGAACCTGCCCCCATTATGCACCGCCGGATCTTTGGAGCCGCCAAAAAGATTCCGGCCGATCCATTGCCGATCTCTTCCGGGAAAACGGTGTGTTGCTCACCCGGGTCAGCGCAAATCGAAACGGCGGCTGGGCCGCATTGAATGAATGGCTCCAGCCCCGGGAGGGCCGGGGGCCTCGCCTGCGGATTTTTTCCACCTGCCTGAATTTGATCCGTTGTTTGCCTGCTTTGCAATGGGATCCGGCCCATCCCGGGGATTGCAAAACGGAACCCCACGAACTTACCCACGCACCGGATGCGTTGCGGTATTTAATTATGGGTATGCCGGGATCCTGCCCCGTACCCCAAAAAATTGCCCCCGATCCCTTAGGGGGTTACAGAAAGGAATCAATTATATGATATTTATTTGGATTTTAACCGGCGTTGCCATTGGCGCAACTCTTTATCGGCTGGGCCTGGCCGACGGCCTTTCCGTTTCCCGCCGGGGCAGACTGTTGGGCGGCCGGCCGGAGGAGGAAGATTCGCTTTTAAAGAGAATAGAATCCTATTCCGGCAGAAAGGAGCAGTATGACCAGTGAGCAGATCTGGCGGGAATATCGAGAGGGTTCCTCTCAACTGACCCGCAACGGTTTTTATGACCGATTTGAAGAATGTACAGCCTTCTATGAAGGGGATCAATGGCGTTATCTGCCCACAGATGGGGAACGCTTGCCGATCTATAATATTCTGGAGCCCATTGTGAAATATAAAACGGCGGTGGTGGCCCAGAATCATCTTTCCGTTCATTATAGTTTTGATCTTTCCGATCACCCGGAACTGCAGAACTTGGGCAATCAAGCCGCCCAATTATTGAATCGGAACGCTCGCCAACTTTGGGAGCAGAACCAGATGGACCAAAAATGCTGGGAGATCGTGGAAGACGGATGCGTTAGCGGCGCCGGCTATCTGTATTTTTATATGAAGGGCGGCCGCTTGCAAAGCGAAGTGCTCAGCGGAAAAGAATTGATCTTTGCCGATGAAACGGAAATGGATCTGAACGCCCAGCCTTATCTTTTGATCGTGCAACGCCGACGGGTAAAAGACGTGCAGGCGGAGGCCATTGCCAACGGAGTGCCGGCAGAAGAGGCGGAAAATATCCGGCCGGATACAGCCGGCGGGCCGCAGGAAAGTAATCTGGAAGAATTACAAAAATGCACGTCTATTCTGAAATTTTATAAAAGAAATGGAACAGTTTGCTATTTGCAGGCCACCCAGAATTGTATCTATCGCCCAGAAGTGGTGCTGGAAGGGGTGAGCCGCTATCCTCTGGCCTCTTTTATCTGGAGCCGTCGGAAGGATCATTGCCGGGGCCGAGGGGCTGTGGAAGGCCTGATTGCCAATCAGATTGCCATCAATAAGAATTTAGCCCGGATGGATATGGCTATTAAGCGGTTCGCCTATCCAAAATTAGTGTATAATGCGCCCCGGATCCAGAATGTGGAGGATATTGAAAAGATCGGGGCATCTATTGCAGTGGATGATCCCAATGTGCATATCGGAGAATTGATCTCTTATGTGCAACCGGCCTCCATTAACGGAATGGCTTATAACTTTATGAGTAACCTGATCTCCACCACCCGGGACCTTTGCGGCGCCGGCGATGCAGTTACCGGCCAGATTAATCCGGAAAATGCCAGCGGTGCGGCCATTGTTGCGGCCCGAGATACAGCCACTTTGAATTTGAACTTTGCCGTTTCGCAGTTGGCACGTTTTATTGAAGATACTGCCTTGATCTGGTTCGACCTGTTAAGAGCCTATCATCCGGCCGGCCTTTCACTGAGCGAAGGAACCATTCCCGGCCGCCTATTGCAGATATTAAGCCCCCGGGTGCGGGTGGATTTATCTCCCGCCAATCCTTATTCCAAATATGCTCAGGAGCAATCGTTGCAGAACCTGCTTTCAGAAGGATATCTGGGCTTTAGTGAATTTGTGGAGGCGTTGGACGATGACTCCAATGTCCCCAAAGAAAAACTGCGGCAGATTTTAACTGCCCGCCAAAATGCTATTATCGCAGGGGAAGAGCGCAAAAATCCCGAAGATTTCGCACCAAAAGCGTAAAAATGGAAGGAGATTTGTTCATGAACGAATTAGCAGAAACCCCGGTGGAAACCCCTGAAGTTTCGGAGCCTCAAGAGGAATCCACCCAACAAGAATCCGGCGTTTCCGAAATGCCGCCGGAGGAAAGAAGTATTCAGGCCGCCCGCCGCAGAGCCCTGGAGGCCCGGGCAAATGAA
>JAZNEH010000112.1:0-3963 GCA_045588515.1 Eubacteriales bacterium | reverse complement strand
GAAACTGTTGCGGAAGTATATGGAAGCGCAGGCGAAACCGTTGATCTGAGCGCATACGGTAAACCCACTGAGCCTACCGTAGGCACTTTGAACGGAACCGAATATACCTTTGGTGACGCCGATGCTACGCTGAGCGTAATTAAAACCGTTTCTGTAGAAGAAGTTACTTTGAGTAGCGATACTTTGGAACTGGATGTTAAAAACAATCCCAGCGCTGAATTGGTTGCCACTGTTCTTCCCGAAGGTGCAACCAATCCGGAAGTGACCTGGAAATCCGATGATGAAACTGTTGCTACCGTTGAAGACGGCGTTGTAACTGCTGTTGGCAAGGGTACTGCTACCATCACCGTAACCACCGTAGACGGTGAAAAGACTGACACCTGCACAGTGACCGTAACCGACGTTGTGGGCGATAAGGAAGCTGCTGATAAGAAGGCTGCCGATGACGTAGACGCTCTGATCGCTGCAATTGGTGAAGTTGAACTGGAAGACGAAGAAGCCATCATGGCCGCAAGAGATGCTTATGATGCTTTGACCGATGCTCAAAAAGCAAAGGTTGCAACCCTGGCTGTTCTGGAAGCCGCTGAAGCTGAATTGGCCGCTCTGAAGAAGGCTGCTGCCGATCAGGCTGCCGCTGCTGCAGTAGATACTATGATCGCAGATCTGGGCGAAATCACCCTGGAAAGCGAAGATGCTATCGTGGCCGCAAGAGCTGCTTATGACGATCTGGCCGAGGATCAGAAAGTTCTGGTTGAAAACCTGCCTGTTCTGGAAGCCGCAGAAGCCAAATTGGCTGAATTGAAAGCCGATGCCGCTGCTGTTGCAGAAGTTGGCGGAGTGAAGTATGACACTCTGGCTGAAGCCATTGAAATGGCTGAACCCGGCGCAACCATCACCCTGCTGAAAGATATCGTTCATTATCAAGAAGAAGGTAAGGGTATCTTCTTTGATAAGGATTTGATCCTGAATCTGAACGGCAAGAACATTGATTCGAATGGCTCTGCGATCGTTGCGATCAACGGCGCTGAACTGGAGATCATTGGCGAAGGTAACGTGACCGCCAATACCGACCATACTGGCGACGGCGTTGCCGTTTGGGCACATGGCGACGCACACATTGCGATCCACGGCGGTTCTTATAAGACCAATGTAGATACTGCTGCGGACGACGATCTGGGCCACACCAACGATACCATCTACACCACCGCTGGTGGTAAGATTGATATCCATGGCGGTACCTTTACTCAGACTGATTATGTTTGGGTTCTGAACTGCTATGATCAGAACGAAGGCACCTTGAAGGTATACGGTGGTACTTTCGTTGGATTTGATCCTGCCAATACTCATACCACCGGTCACAACGTGGGCAGCTACGTTGCTGTAGGCCATCATTCCTATAAAGACGAAACCGAGAATAAGTGGTATGTCCATGAGACCGATCTGGTGACCGACGAAGGCAAAGACGCTACCTACGAAGAACCCGGTTTGACCGAAGGTTCTCACTGCGGAACTTGCGGAACTGTATTCGTTGAACAGGAAGTTCTTCCCAAACTGGAACGCATCCTGAAGGCCGACAATATGGTAGATGATTTCCTCTATCTGGAAAGCGTTCGTATTGATAACTATAACTTGGTTGAATATAAAGGCAATATCTACTACGTTCACGACTATCATAAGGTTCTGAAGAACGCTACCGTTTACGTAAGCGATAACCTCGTTATTGGAACTACCTATACTGCCGGCTACTACACCTTCGATGAGTTCGGTGTGATGAGCAAGGCTAACGGCGCTATCAACGGTAACTACTATGTAAACGGCGCAATGCTGAAAGCTTATCAGCTTGTTAAGGATGCCAACGGCGATTACTACTATGTTGGTGATTATCATAAACTGGCCACCGGTAATGTTTACCTGACTGCCGCTGTGGTTGCAGGCACCGATCTGGAAGCTGGTTACCACTGGTTTAATGAAGACGGTAAGCTGGATGACACTAAAGCAGGCGTGATCGACGGATATTTCTATTTGAACGGTGAACGCCAGAAAGCTTATCAGGTAATCAAGTATAATGGTGATTACTACTATGTTGGTGATTATCATAAACTGGCTCGGAATAAAGCCATTTATACCACCATCGATGGCAAGACCGGTTACTACTGGTTCGGCGATGATTATAAGAAGGGCGGAACTCTGATCGATAACGGATATCTGTATCTGAACGGCGTTCGTCAGAAGGCTTATAATTTGGTAACGGATGGTACCGATTACTATTATGTAAGCGATTATCACAAGGCTGTTGTAAACAGAAGCGCTTACCTGACCAAAGCAATTCTCGAAGCTGCTGGCCTGGATCTCGCTCCCGGTTACTACACCTTCAATGCAGACGGTCAATTGGTAATCGAATAATCGTTTATCCGATTAAATTCCAAGCATAATAAACACCCCCGGGCGTTTCCGCCCGGGGGTGTTTTTTGAAATTACAATGGATTTTATGGGAAATCTATGTTAGAATAGGGGTAGAATCTTATAAACAAGGAGTAGGGAAATGACGGTTCAGGAACGTTTTATTCAATACGCAAAATTCGCCACCGCATCCGATGAAAATGGAGCCGGGAGCCCCACCACCCCGGGCCAGAAGGTTTTAGGCGCCGCTTTGGTGGAAGAAATGAAAGAATTAGGGCTGGAAAATCCTCATATGGACCCAAACGGCTACGTTTATGGCTGGATTCCGGCCTCGGAGGGAATGGATACACAGCCTTGCGTGGCGCTGATCGCCCATATGGATACTTCGCCTGATGCGCCGGGCGAGAACGTTTCGCCCCGGATCGTGCGCTATGAAGGGGGCGATCTGGTTTTGGAAAACGGAACGGTCACTGATCTGAAACGGTTTCCGTATTTGGCCGATTATGCCGGGCAAGATCTGATTGTGACCGATGGAAATACGCTGCTGGGGGCCGATGATAAGGCCGGAATCGCTGAGATTATGGCGGCCGCCGCTCTGCTGATGGCAGACCCCGCTCGAAAACATGGGCGGATCGCCCTTTGCTTTACCCCCGATGAAGAGATTGGCAGCGGAGCAGACCTTTTGGATCTTTCCAAACTGGGCGCCCGGTGGGGCTACACAGTGGATGGTGGAGAGTTGGGGGAGATCGAATATGAAAACTTCAATGCCGCCTCCGCAAAATGGGTGATCCACGGCGTTAATATCCACCCCGGTGAGGCGAAAAATAAGATGAAAAACGCCGCTCTCTTGGTGGTGGAACTGATCAACCGCTTGCCCGCCGCAGAAACTCCTGCGCATACGGAAAAATATGAGGGGTTTTATCACGTAAATCATATCAGCGGCGATGAAACCCGGGCGGAGATTGCAATGATCATCCGGGATCACGATATGGAAAAGTTTTTGCAACGGAAAGCGTTTGTTACCGACCTGACTGCTTATCTCAATAAAGTTTACGGTGCAGGGACCTTTGAACTGACTTTAAACGATAGTTACTATAATATGCGGGAGAAGATCCTGCCCCATATGCACATCGTCGAAACCGCCAAGGCGGCGATGGAAAAGGCCGGTGTTACCCCCAAGGTGGTGGCGATCCGAGGCGGGACTGATGGGGCCCGGCTTTCCTTCCGGGGGTTGCCCTGCCCCAATCTTTCCACCGGCGGGATGAACTTCCACGGCGTCAACGAGTTGATCCCTGTTAATGCAATGGACAAAATGGTAGAAGTTTTATTGAACATCGTTACGAAGTGACCCCCTCCGAACAGCCAGCGGGCTGTTCGTGTTCCCCCTTTAGAGGGGGAACAATCCACAAGTAATTGCAAGTTAGCCTATCGGCCCTGCGGGAATGAACCACCTCCCGCAGGGCTGTTTTTTATGGGGGCAATTTGTGGGGAGGGGAGAGGGAGATGCACAATTGAATTGGGCAAATGGATCATATTGTAGTGATGGTGCCGATTCCATTGAGG
>JAZNEH010000111.1:0-6412 GCA_045588515.1 Eubacteriales bacterium | reverse complement strand
TGATTTTGAGGCACTAAGCCCTCGATATCCACAATCATCACTTCGCTTCTTGCATCTTTTTTCCATGATTCCATAAATACACCCCCGTTTCTTTTATTATACCAGAAACAGGGGCGTTTGTATAGTTTTTTGACAGTCTGTAAGGGGGGAACCTTTTATAAAAGGTTTCCCCCCTTTTCAACCCCCTTCGAAAATTTTCAATCCTTTTCTGCTTTGAAAGTTTTTGAGAGAGGGTTTAAGGGGGAGGACTTTTTACAAAAAGTCCTCCCCCTTTATTCTTTACAGTAACGTTTTCCGCAGTTCTGCCCCGTCGGCGGGATGCAGTTGGGCGGGTGCAATATCCAAAACGGTCTTGCAACCAACATCGCCCTTTTGCGCAAGGCGGTAAGCCGCCCGGGCATAAGCCACCAGCACGCTGGAGGTGAATTCCGGGTTGGAATCCAGTTGCAGTTTATATTCGATGATATGGCGGTTTTCCCGGTTCAGGCCGGTTACGCCGCTCCGGAATACCACGCCCCCATGGGGAATTCCGCCGTGTTCCCGATCCAGCTCTTCCTGAGAAATAAAATGAACGGTGGTATCGTAATCTGCGAAATAGTTCGGCATTGTTACGATGGCCTCTTCGATGGCCTTCAAATCGGCCCCTTCTTTTGCCACCACAAAACATTCCCGAAGATGCTTTTCCCGAGTAGTTAGTTCCGGGGTTTCGCCCCGGCGCACCTGCTCCAATGCCGTTTCCACAGGAATGGTATACTGCCGGGCATCCTGCACGCCTTCAATACGGCGAATGGCATCGGAATGGCCCTGGCTCACGCCTTTTCCCCAAAAGGTATAATCGCTTCCATCGGGCAAAACCGCCTGCCCATAAGCCCGATTCAGGGAAAACATTCCCGGATCCCAGCCCACAGAAATGACGCCCACAGTGCCCGCCTTTTGGCAAGCCTCCTCCACCCGGGCGAAATGCTCGGGAATCTTGGCGTGGGTATCGAAACTATCGATTACATTGAAATAAGCCGCCATCGCCGGCGTTTGTTCCGGCAGATCGTTTGCACTACCGCCGCAAAGGATCATCACATCGATCTGATCTTTCATTCCGGGTGCATCTTCCATCTTATAAACCGGCACGTTGGTTTTGGTTTTTAACGAACCGGGCTCCCGGCGGGTGAACACGCCTACCAGTTCCATATCTTCGGCGTGATAAACTGCGCTTTCCACGCCCCGGCCCAAATTTCCATAGCCTGCAATTCCGATTCTGATCTTCATATTACCGATCCTTTCCAAATTTAATAATGATATTATAGACTAAAAGCGGTTGCTTTTGCAACCGCTTTTTTTATTTTTTTATCTCTTTTTCATAAAGATCTTGCAATTGATCGGTCATCACCCGGGCGGTGAATTTCTGGCGATATTCCGAGCGAGCGCCTTCCGCCATCTTTTGATAAAGTTCCGGATCGGCGGCGATTTTAGCGATAGCATCCGCCATAGCCTTTGCATCCTCTTGGGGCACCACCAGCCCGTTCAATCCATCGGTGATCATATAAGGATTCCCGCCGGAATTGGTTACCACCGCCGGTTTTCCCAAACTCATCCCCTCGGCCAGCGCCATAGAAGAGGCTTCGGCTCCGTAGGAACAGTTCAGGCCCAGATCCATAATATTGCAATAGGGCACAATATCGTTGGTGAAGCCGGTGAACAGCACCTTATCGGTAATGTCGAGATCCCGCGCTTGCTGTTCCAATTGGGCCCGGCAACTACCATCGCCCATAATGATGAAATACAGTTTTTTATAGAGTTCCGGCTGTTTTTGCAGTTCTTTCACCGTTTCCAACAGATAGGAATGGCCTTTATAATACTCCAGCCGGCCGGAGATCAGGCTGATAAACTGATCTTCGCCGATTCCCTGTTCCCGGCGAAATGCGGCTTTTTTCGCCTCGTCTAACTCTTCCATAGCCCCCACCCCATTGATGATCACTTCGATCTTCTTGGGGTTTACGCCGGTTTCAGTGAGATTATCGGCTGCCGCATGGGCCACAGCCACGATGGATGTGGAGAGGGTATTATTAATCCATCCATTCAGTTGTTTGCCGGGGAAAGTGGTTAACTTCCGGGGCATTTCAAAAACGCTATGGCGGGTATAAATCCGGCTCTTCACCCCGCAAAGCCAGGCGGCCAGTTTCCCGCTGAAGGCAGAATGGGTGTGCACGATATCCGGCTTTTCCGCCTTGATGATCCGGCAATATTCTTTCACAGCCTTGGGATCCCAGGAACGATCCCGCCCATATTCTGTTTCAATCACACGATAGCCCAATTCCTCCACCAACGGCACCAACGCCCCGCCTTTCGGCACCAACACTACCACGTCGAAACGGGTGCGATCGAAGTTTTGCAGGCATTGAAGCAAAACCCGGCCCGCTCCTCCGAAATTGGAATCGGTCATAATGTTTAAAACTTTAATCATCGTTTAATCCTCAAAGCAATTGTTCTAATTTTTGGATATCTTCTGCCCGGGTCGCCCAGCCGGTGGCGAACCGAACCACATCGTGGGTTTCATCATAAGGCTCCCAGAAACTGAAGGTTACTTGCTGCTCCAGTTCCCGGATCTTGGCCTTGGGCAGGATGGGAAATTGCTGGTTGGTTGGAGATTCCATATGGAACCGATACCCTTTTTTCAGAAAAACGACCTTTAATTGCTCGGCCATCTCAATGGCGTGGCGGCCCAATTCAAAATAAAGATCATCGGTAAAGAGGGTATCAAACTGAATCCCCAGCAGCCGGCGTTTAGCCAAAAGGGCGCCGTGTTGCTTCACGCTGGTGAAGAAAAATTGCGGCGCGCCCTTGGGGAAGACTACCGCTTCTCCGCAAAGAGCCCCCACCTTGGTGCCGCCGATATAAAAAGCATCGCATCGTTCGGCGATCAAGGGCAGATCCACATCTGTTTGGCGGCTCATCAACCCATAGCCCATCCGGGCGCCATCCATATAAAGAGAAAGTTTATAGTTCCGGCAGACCGCCGAAAGGGCCTTCAATTCTTCGGCTGAATAGAGGGTTCCGTATTCTGTGGGATGGGAGATATAAACCATTCCCGGCTGTACCATATGGGGATGGGTGGGATCAGCATAGAAGGCTTTCAGATAGGCCTCCACTTCGCCGGCATCCAGTTTCCCTTGATGCTGGGGCAGCGTGAGCACCTTATGGCCGGTGTATTCAATTGCGCCGGCTTCGTGGCCCGCCACATGGCCGGTGACGGCAGCGATCACCCCTTGGGTGGCGTGGAGAAGCGTATCGATCACCACGGCATTGGTCTGGGTTCCGCCCACCAAAAATTCCACGTCTGCCGCCGGGCAATTGCAGGCTGCCCGGATCTTTTCCCGGGCACTTTGGCAATAGGGATCATTGCCATAGCCACTGGTTTTTTCAAAATTGGTTTCCGCCAACCGTTCTAAAATCCGGGGATGGGCCCCTTCAATATAATCACTTTCAAAAGAAAGCATTCTTTCACCTCCAAAGATAATTGCCGCAACCGTCTGTTTCCAGAGTTTTAGCATAAAAACAAGTGAGCGCCTTCACCAAAGTTTCCGTATCTTTGGCGCCGGCCGTTTCATAGCAGGAATGCATTGCCAACTGAGGCAGGCCAATATCAATGCAGTTCATAGCCACCCGGGTGGTTGCAATGCTTCCCAAAGTAGAGCCGCCGGCCATATCCGCCCGGTTGGCATAAAGTTGAAAAGCCGCCCCTGCCTCTTCGCAGATCAGCCGGAAAAGACCGGCAGAAACCGCATCGGTAGTATATTTCTGGTTGGCGTTATATTTCAAAACGATCCCCTTGTTCAGTTCTACCGTATGATTCTTATCGGCATATTCCGGGTGGTTGGGATGCAGGGCGTGGGCATTATCGCAGGAGATCATCAAACTATGGCTCAAAAGCCGGCGATATTCTGCCTCATCCAGTCGCAATCCCTTGCAGATCCGCAAAAGGGTATCGTTCAACAGCGTGGAAGCGGCTCCTTGCTTGGTTTCACTCCCCACTTCTTCGTTATCAAATAAACCGTAAACCTGCACACCTTCGCCGGGTTGCGCCTGCAAAAGGGCCTTTAAAGCGCCGAAAGCGCATTGCAGATCATCCAGCCGGGGAGCAGCGATCAGGTTATTCCATTCCAGCCCCTCTTGGGGATTATAAACGTAAAGATCGGTAGTTAAAAGATCGGCTTCTTTCGCCCCGGCGGCTCGGGCCACACGGCAACGGAAGGAGGCAGGCTCCATTCCTTCCCCATAGAGGGGCAGAAGATCCACCGCCGGATTATAAGATGCGTTTTCATTGGCGGAGCGGTTCATATGAATGGCCACCGAAGGGATCAGGGCGCAAACACCCAGATCAACGTTCTTTGCCTGCAACCCCTTTTCGGTGCGCAAGGTGACCCGCCCGGCCAAGCCCAAGGGGCGATCCATCCAAGGCGCCGCTAACATTCCGCCGTATTTTTCAGTGGAAAGGCGCAGGCATCCCTTTTCGCCCAAAACCGCATTCTCCTTCACTTTAAAGCAAGGGCTATCGCTATGAGCAGCGGTGATCATAAAGCCTTGGGGAACATTTGCCGGCAAGCGGAAAGCGATCAGAGAAGAGCCGTTGCGGGCTGTATAATAACCCCGGCCCGGTTGAAGGCTCCATTCCTCTCCTTCCGGCAGATAAGAAAATCCGGCCTTTTCCAAATATTTCGCCGTTTGCTCCACAGCGTGAAAGGGTGTGGGCGAAGCGGCAATATAGCGAAACAATTCCTGATTCATCTTCCAAACTCCTTATTTAAAGAAATCATAAATCCCGATGGCAAACACCAAAAAGATCAGAATCGGCAAAACATAGGTGAGATATCCCCGCATCCAATCGGCCAGTTTCAATCCTTTTCCGGTGTTCGCCTCGGCCTTAAAGGCCGGCCAGCCCCAAGCTTTTTTCCGGGTGCAGAATATAAGCATAACGAAAGAGCCCAACGGCAAAACGATATTGCTCACCAAAAAATCTTCCAGACTCTGCACGTTGCTCCCGGCCCCAAAAGGCTGGAACCCGCTCCAAAGATTAAATCCCAATGCACAGGGCATTGCTAACACCGCCAACGCCATGCCAGTGAACAAACTGGCTTTTTTGCGGCCCACTTTAAACAGATCGCAAACCGATGCCAGAATACACTCAAACACCGCAAAGACCGTGGAAAGAGCGGCAAAACTCATAAAGAGGAAAAACAGCGTGCCGATGATCTGTCCGCCTTTCAGGCCGTTGAAAGCGGTGGAAAGGGTGATAAACAAAAGATTTGGGCCGCTATCCACCTGAATGCCAAAGGCAAAGCAAGTGGGGAAAATAATCAATCCGGCGCAGAAGGCCACAGAAGTGTCCAAAACTCCCACGTTCACAGCCTCGCCCAAAAGGGCGCGGTCTTTATTCAAATAACTGCCGAAGATGGCCATGGAGCCCATACCGATACTCAGGGTGAAAAAGGCTTGGTTCATAGCGTTCACAATCACCTTGATAATGCCCACTTCTTTCATTTTGTTGAAATCCGGTTTCAGATAAAAAGCCAAGCCCTCGGCTCCGCCGGGCTGAAAACAGGCATAGCCGGCCAAGAAGAGCATCAATAATAACAGGGCGCCCATCATATATTTTGTGATCCGCTCCAAGCCGCCCTGCAAACTGAAGGAACAAACCAAAGCCCCCAGCAGGATCACTAATAAGGTTAGGGAAACCATCAAGACCGGATCCCCGGTAAATTGCGCAAACGCCTCGGCATTGCCGGTTTTATCCAATCCGGCGAATTTGCCAACAGCCATTCCCCAGCAATAATAAAGCATCCAGCCCGCAACGCAGGTATAATACATCATTAAGATCACGCATCCGGCCACCGAAGCAACCCCGTGCAAATGCCATTTTGAGCCCTTCGGTTCCAATTGCTGATACATTTTGGCCGGACTCTTTTGAGCAGCCCGCCCCAAAGCAAATTCCATTGTTAAAACCGGGATCCCGATCAAGGCAAGGCAAACCAGATAGATCAAAACGAAAATGCCGCCGCCATTCTGCCCCACTAACCAAGGGAACTTCCAAACGTTCCCCAGGCCCACAGCACAGCCTACACTTAAAAGAATAAAGCCTAAGCGGCTTCCTAACCGTTCTCGTTGCATAAAAGCCTCCAACATTCTAATTAGAATTATTATACTAAAATTAATATAGAAATTCAAGGCTTTTGTCGTTCTAAGAATCTTATGCACATTTTAGCCAACTGTTCCGGCACTTTCCAATTATTTTTCGTGATTTTTTCATAGAATTCATCTTGACGGAAGACACAAAAGATGGTAGAATAATGTCGACGCTATCACAAAATATTGTGTTTTTTATATTATACACCCCAAACCCCTACAACCAATGCCGAAAACG
>JAZNEH010000110.1:0-8170 GCA_045588515.1 Eubacteriales bacterium | reverse complement strand
CGGCGTTCTGGTGGATTGCTCCAATACGGATAAAGGAAGTTTAACCCGTGAGGCGTGCAATATCGGTTGTATCGGTTGTAAGATCTGCGAGAAGAATTGCCCCACTAATGCAATTCACGTTCACGGAAACGTGGCTGTGATTGATTATAATAGTTGTATTCGTTGCGGAATTTGCGCTGAAAAGTGTCCGCGCAGGATTATCCAGAGTTTTGAGGTTGGAAATGAATAATTTAGAACTAAGCCAAGAATTGGTTGCTTTGCTGAATGAAAAAGGAATGGAAATCGCCCAAGCAGAATCCTGCACAGGCGGTTTGCTTTCAAAATATATCACAGATTGTGCGGGAGCATCCAATGTGTTGCAATGCGCAGTTGTTTCTTATAGTGGAGCGATCAAACATCGGGTTTTGGGTGTTGCTCAAAAAACGCTTGAAACTTATGGTGAAGTGAGCGCAGAAACAGCCTTGGAAATGGCCGAAGGTATTCGCAAATTGGCGAATAGCGATATCGGAGTAGGGATCACTGGTATTGCTGGCCCTGGAGGAGGGACCCCGCAAAAGCCGGTTGGGTTGGTTTATTTTGCAGTTTCTTATGGTGATGATTGTAAAGCAATCCGCCTTGAATTATATTCCTTGAATAGCAGAGAGCAAGTGCGAGAAGCAACCGTACATGCAGTTCTGGAATATATTATTTCGCTGATCAAATAAAAAAAGGAGTTCGGTTGAACTCCTTTTTTTATTGATCTTGGCCCATTAATTTTAAAGCTTCTTTTGCGGCCGATTGCTCGGCTTCTTTTTTGCTCTTACCAATGCCTTTTCCCAGTAGGTTGCTATTTAAAAAGCAATGCACTTCAAAGGTTTTTGCATGATCCGGCCCAGTCGTGTTGATTAACTTATATTGAATCAATTCACCGGGGTTTTGCTGGGCGATTTCCTGTAAAGCAGTTTTATAATCAAAATTACCGCTATGTTTTTGGATCTCAGCGGCGCCTCTTTGGAGAAACGGCAGAATATAACTCTTTGCCGCTTCTAGCCCGCCATCCAGATAAACGGCGGCCAAAACAGCTTCAAACGCATCAGAAACAATGGAAGGGCGGTTTCGGCTACCGGAACGTTCTTCGCCGTGCCCCAAGAGTAAATGATCGCCCAATTGGATTTCCCGAGCAAATTGAAAAAGAGAATTTTCGCATACCAAAAGGGCACGCATTTTAGTGAGTTGCCCTTCCGGGAGATGCTGGAATTGGGAAAATAAATATTCCGCAGTAATCAATCCTAAAACAGAATCTCCTAAAAACTCCAAACGCTCATTAGACCCGGAAATTTCATTTTGATGTTCGTTTGCATAACTGGAATGTGCCAAGGCGTGAACTAAAAGGTCTTCGTTATTAAAGACGTAGTTTATATTGCGTTGAAGGGATTTGATATCGGCCATTCTTATTTATTGATATAGTCTACCAAATCGGCAACGCACTTCAAGGATTCCAGATCTTCATCTCTGATCTGGATATCAAATTCATCTTCTAAAGCCATAATTACTTCAACCATATCCAAAGAGTCAGCACCCAGATCTTCCAAAGTGGTTTCGAGCGTAACCATATCGGGATCGCTGATGGATAATTGTTCCATAATGATTTCTTTTACTTTTTCAAACATAATAGTAGTTCCTTTCAATATAGAGTTTACTGATAATATAGTAACGATTTTATCGAAAAATGTCAAGGGAATTATTCTTGTGCCAGATTTTTTTCGATTTCCTGAATCATATTACTTTTGGCAAATGTAAGGGCCTGACGGATGGCATTTTTTATGGCTTTTGCATCAGAAGATCCGTGGGCTTTGATTACGGGTTTCTGAATTCCTAAAAGGGGAGCGCCGCCATATTCTTTATAGTCCATCATTTGGCGGAATGCTTTGATCTGGCGCATCAAAAGGAGCGCACCAATTTTAGATAAAAAGGTTTTGGTGAACATTTCTTTCATAGAAGAAGAGATCATCTTTCCCCAACCTTCAGAAATCTTAAGTGCAATATTCCCGGAGAAACCGTCTGCAACAACAACGTCGCTTCCGCCCAGAGGAACATCCCGGCCTTCAATATTTCCCAGGAAATGAATGAATTTATTTTCTTTCATTAATTGGTAGGCTTGTTGATGCAGTTCTGTTCCTTTGCAGGCTTCTGCACCATTATTCAATAAGGCAACCCGAGGCTCTTTGATATTTAGGCAGGATTTCATATAAATGCTACCCATCATAGCAAATTGTTCCAGATATTCAGGTTTACATTCCACATTAGCTCCGCAATCCAGCATAATATAAGGGCCTTTCACCGAAGGCATAACAGCACCTAAAGCGGCACGTTTGATCCCCTTAATACGCTTTACCAGCAGGGTGGCCCCCACCAAAACAGCACCACTGTTTCCGGCACTAACCAAAGCATCAGCCATTCCGTCCTTTAACGCTTTGAAGGCAACAGCCATTGAACTATCTTTCTTTTCCTTCAGAATAGAGGTTGGTTCATCCTCCATAGTAATGAGATCCGGCGCATGCAGGATTTCCATTCCGGTGGTGTTGATATTATGATCTTGGATGATTTTTTCCAGTATTTCTTTTTGGCCCACCAAAAGAATTTCTAGATTATCTAATTCATCAATGGCCATAGCACAGCCTTTGATGATTTCCAAGGGGGCATTATCGCCGCCGTGGGCGTCCACAACAACTTTCATACTTCTTCTCCTTAAAATAGATTCGATTCAGCGATATTTTGATCGAGAATTTTCAAACTGCGTTCGGAAATTTTTGTATATCGTTCGGCTTTTAATTTGATGCGTTCGTTTAAGGGCTCAATGATCCCGAAATTAACATTCATCGGTTGAAAATTTTCTCCGTTCCCGGAACTGATATAATTTCCCAAAGCTCCGATCGCATTGAAGTTGGTTAAGGGAATCATAGGAACGTCTAAAATTTTAGAGGCCATCGATAAGCCGGCAATTAAGCCGGACGAGGCAGATTCCACATAGCCTTCCACGCCGGTCATTTGCCCGGCAAAATAAAGCCGCTCTCCGGATTTTACACTGTAGTCGTTATTTAAAAGCAACGGAGCCTTTAAATAAGTATTCCGGTGCATAACGCCATAACGCATAAACTCGGCATTTTCTAAGCCGGGAATCATTGAAAAAACACGTTTTTGTTCTGCGAATTTCAAGTGCGTTTGAAATCCAACAATGTTATACAAAGTTCCTGATGCATTATCTTTCCGCAATTGAACAACGCCGTAGGATTTCGTTTTGGTGCGATCGTCCACTAATCCGACTGGTTTTAAGGGACCATAGCGCATTGTATCTTCGCCTCGGTGAGCCATTTCTTCAATAGGCATACACCCCTCAAAAACTTGATGATCAAAATCGTGGAGTTCTGCACATTCTGCATTTTTTAATGCTTCGTAAAAGGCTAAATACTCTTCTTTTCTCATCGGGCAGTTGATATAATCCGGCGTGCCTTTATTATATCGAGATGCAAAAAAGGCTTTACTCATATCGATGCTTTCATAGGTTACAATAGGGGCGGCGGCATCGAAAAAGGAAAGATATCCTTCACCAAAGAAATCGGCAATAGATTTTGAAAGGGCCTCTGAAGTAAGCGGACCGGTAGCGATGATCACATTTTCAACGTTTGGAATTTCGGTTAGTTCTTCTTCCTTAATGGTGATAAGCGGATTTTCTTTTATCGCCTTCGTAATATAGGCGGAAAAAGCGGTTCGGTCAACTGCCAAAGCGCCGCCGGCCGGAACCTGAGTGGCATCCGCCGCTTTGATGATCAAAGAATCTAGATGCCGCATTTCTTCCTTTAAAAGCCCCACAGCATTTGCCAGCCCAGCGCCGCGCAACGAATTGGAGCAAACTAATTCAGCAAATAAATCACTGTGGTGTGCAGGGGATTTTTTATGGGGCTTCATTTCATAGAGTTGAACCGGGATATTACGTTTTGCCAATTGATAAGCGGCTTCGCAACCAGCCAATCCGGCCCCAACAACCATTACGCCATCATTCATTGTTTGTTTCCTGCTTTCCACATTGGGGATTGGAGCAATAAATGCCACGCCCCCGGCCGGATTGCTTGAATAGGGGAGAACCACATTTTTCACATCTTTTCGTTAAGGGTTCATCCCATGTCATAAAGTCGCAGGCGGGGTTATGCTCACATCCATAATAAACTTTTCCGTTTTTGGATTTCTTTTTCAAGATTTTTCCGCCACATTTGGGGCAGGGAACTTGGGTATCAACCACGATTGCTTTGGTGAATTTACATTCAGGATAACCCGGGCAGGCCAAAAACTTACCGAATCGGCCGCTTTTAATAACGAGATTTTTACCGCATTTGGGGCAAATCTCTTCGGTAACCTCTTCGGGAACTTTCACTCGTTCTGTTAATTTTGTTTCTGCTTCTGCCAACGTTTTCATAAAGATATCATAGAAGGAGCCAACGATGGATTGCCATTCGGCGCTTCCTTCTTCCACTTTATCCAGTTCGGTTTCCAGATGGGCAGTGAAGTCATAATCCACGATGGAGGAGAAATGCTCTTTCATTAATTGAGTTGTTACTTCGCCTAAAGCAGTTGGCTTCAATGTTTTTCCTTCTCGTTCCACATATTCACGGGCTAAAATAGTTGTGATAATGGGAACAAAGGTGGAAGGGCGGCCAATTTCATTTTCTTCCAGCGCTTTAATTAAAGAGGCTTCTGTGTATCTGGAAGGGGGTTGCGTAAAGTTTTGCTCTTTATCTAAAGTTTCCAAAGTCAATTCATCGCCCTTTTCCACTTTATAGAGGCGGCGTTGATTTTTTTCTTTATCCTCCGTTTCTTGATAGGCGGCCGTGAAGCCTTTGAACTTCACAACTTGGCAGGTGGATTTAAAAATATATTTTCCGTTTGAAATATCAACGCTGAGTGTATCGTAAATGGCATCGGCCATTTGGCTTGCCATAAACCGATCGTAGATCAGCCGATAAATGCGGTATTGATCGGGCGTACAATTGGCTTTAACGGTATCCGGCGTGATGGAAATGTTGGTAGGCCGGATGGCTTCGTGAGCATCTTGTGCACTCTTTTTTGTTTTATAAAAACGACGGGTAGCAGGGTAGTAATCTTCACCAAAGTTATCAATAATATGTTCCTTGGCAGCGGCAGCAGCTTCATCGGAAATCCGCAGAGAGTCCGTTCTCATATAGGTGATCAAACCAATCGGCCCGAGGCCTTTGATTTCAACGCCTTCGTATAATTCCTGCGCCGCTTTCATCGTGCGCTTCGCTTGGAAGTTATAACGTCGAGCCGCTTCTTGTTGGAGCGTAGACGTAATAAACGGGGGAGCAGGTGATTTTTTCTTCTCGGCTCTGCGGATATCGCTAATTTGAAAAGAACTGTTTTCAAGTTCATTATAAATCTTTTCTGCGGTTTTTTGATCGTTGATTTCTAAGGCCTCTTTTGTTGTTCCATGGAGTTTTGCTTCGATTTTGCCGGTTCCACTTTTGGGCGTGAAAACAGCAGAAATGTTCCAATACTCTTTGGGGACAAATGCACGAATTTCCTCTTCACGGTCAACGATCATCGCTGTTGCAACTGATTGAACACGCCCGGCAGAAAGGCCTTTTTTCACCTTTTTCCAAAGGAAGGGGCTCAGTTTATAGCCAACGATGCGGTCTAATACCCGGCGTGCTTGTTGTGCATTAACCAGATCCATATTGATTTCAGTGGGATTCTTAACAGCATTTAAAAGGGCTGTTTTGGTGATCTCGTTAAAAACAACTCGTTTGCATTGTTCGGGTTGCAGATCCAAAAGAGCAGAAAGATGCCAGGAGATGGCTTCACCTTCCCGGTCCGGGTCGGTGGCCAGGTAGATCATATCTGCTTTTTTTGCCTCTTTTTTCAAAGAACGGATTAAATCGCTCTTGCCCCGGATAGAAATATATTTCGGCGTGAAATTGTTTTCCACATCGATGGCAAATTCGCTTTTTGGCAGATCGCGGATATGGCCCATAGAAGCCATTACTTTGAATTTCTTTCCTAAATATTTTTCAATTGTTTTTGCTTTGGCAGGGGATTCAACAATAAATAAATTAGACATTTAAAACCTCTCTTATAGGATCACTTTGAATTTACTTCCCGGGCAAGAAACGATCAAGCCTTTATATTCCAGGGCAGTCAGTGCTTGCAAAACTTCGGAAGTTGGTAAATTGGAATTTTCTATTAAAAAGTCAGTGGAACAGGGATCTGTGCCCATTAGACTTAATATAGCATTTTCATTGTCACTTAGTTTTTTAACGTGTTTTTTTCTGAAATCTTTTAATTTTTCTTCAATAATTTCTTCTTGCAATGAAACAATATGTTCCTTGTTTTGATCTAATTCATAGAGAACATCTGAGAATTCGGTTAAATAATGGTGTAAAATATCAGTATATTTGGTAACGGGATAGCAACCTTCTTTAATTAATTTGTTGCTTCCTTCCGATTCCTTAGAATTTGCATTCGCCATAAGGGCAAAAACATCCCGATTTTGTTCGATCGCATAATTTGCAGTCATTAATGCGCCGCTTTTTACGGGAGCCTCAATAATCAGCGTTCCCAAAGATAATCCACTTAAGATGCGATTGCGTTCATGATAGGCGAATTTATGGGAAGAGTTGCGAGGGAACACTTCGCTAATAACGGATCCCTTCGCCAAAATATCTTTATATTGCCGGCCTTGCAGGGCGTGCCCATATAAAATACCAAACGGAATCACGGCAATCGGCCCGTTGCCAGCTCGCAGAATAGAATCGCAAACAAAGAAATCGATCCCATCGGCAACGCCGCAGGCAATGGTGAAACCGCACGAACTGAGGGGAAACACCAATTCTTTTGTCATTTGTTCGCCATAACCTGTGCATTTTCTGGTGCCAACAACTGTTAATGTGGGTGCATCGATTTGTTCAAGGAAATGTCCTTTGCAAAACAGGGGAGAAGGGGGATTATCAATTTCTTTTAGTAACCGGGGATATTCCGGGCTATCTAAGGTTAATATCTTGATTTGATGCTCTTCGCAATCGCCGTAAACTTCCCAGGCAGAGCGAAGATTCTTTTGGGATAAAAGAGATATTTCTTTCTTGGTTAAATCAGAACAAAAAGAAAAATCCTTGCAATTATATAGATCAAAAATGGAACCAAATTCATTGATTAATCGCAGAACTTTTTTATTATTAAAACCCAATGATTCTTTTATCCATAACCAAAGGATTTCTTGCTTTATCTCCATTTTGATTGCTCCCATAAAATAATTGAAGCAGCAACGGCGGCGTTCAAAGATTCATTTTTTCCAAGCATGGGAATAAATAATCCTTGGGTACAGGCGTTCATCACTTCTTCGCAAATGCCGTTTGCCTCATTTCCGATCACAACAACGGTTGGGGTTTGGAAATTGATCTTCGGCAATTCAGAATAGCAGCGATTCAATCCGGCTCCCAGAATTTGATAGCCTTCTGTTTTCTTTTCCTTTAAAAAAGCAACCAGATCGCCCTTTTGGATTGGCATCCGAAAGGCGCTCCCCATCGCCGCTCGCAACACTTTGATGGAATAGAGATCTACGCTACCTTCACTTAAATAAATGGAATCCGCGCCAAATGCTTCGGCTGAACGCAAAATGGCGCCCAGATTAGCTGGATCGGAAAGATGATCTAAAGCCAAAATAAAGGCTGGATATTCTGATACAGGAAGAAGGGTCTGCTGGTGCAATACCATAAAGCATCCGGGAGATGTTTCCATTGAACTTAACTTATTAGAAACCCCTTCAGAAATAGAAATGGTTTTTGTTTCTAAGCCTGCATCCAGAAAAAAAGCGATCTGGGATTCTGTGGCTAAGCATTTTTCAATTTCCCAACCGGCAGATAATGCTTCTTGGCAGAGTTTGCGCCCTTCAACGATAAATAAACCGGTATCTTTTCGTCCGGCTGAGGTTTTTAAACGGCAAAGTTCTTTGATATATTCATTTTTTAAACTGGTGATTTGTTCCATTATTGATTCACGACTTTGTCGATTTTTTCATTTTCGCCAATCACAAGAATATTGCAATCTGCCTCAAAGGGGATTTTTGGATCTACGGAAAGAGAAATTTCTCCTTGCTGGGTACGCATTGCGATCACAGTCAATCCAT
>JAZNEH010000109.1:0-3217 GCA_045588515.1 Eubacteriales bacterium | reverse complement strand
GCTTTATAGTCAACTCCTTGGCTCACAGAACGACATGGCTACGATCCGACTTATGCTGATCGTGGCATTTTCAGTGAGCCCTGAGAGGCCAATGGAGAGAACAAACCCGGCCAAAGAGCCCAAAGTCAGATACTTATAAAGTTTTGCGTTTTTTTGGAAAGTGGGATCTTCTTTGGCATCCTCTTTTTCTTTCCGAATTTTCTCGGCCACTTCGTCAACGTGCCGATAGGAACAGTAGATCTGCGGGTTTTCTTCCGTTGCGCATTGCTTGATAAAGCATTTATGTCCCTTAAAATCAAAGCCCAGTTTATAACGTTCGGTGAGGTATTGGGCGGTAATAACGCCGGTGGGGGTCCAATCACAGTTGAAGTTTCGATGTTCATCGCCGGGTAATTCGCCTAAGAGATAGTTATGAAAATAGGTGGCGGTTGCGGCTCTGGTGGCGTCACTTGCGATCCATTGGTCGTCTGGCTCGTAGAAGAGTTCGTTTTCCTTCGGGTCTGTTAAAACGCCATCCACATTTTCAAGAACAGATTCAACGTCGATGCGGTAATTATTGTATTTGGAAGCGATTTCAGCATCCTTATCCCCGATATCCTGGCTGTCGCCGTCCGTTGGGGCAAAATGTTGCCAGTAGGGAACATCCTGTTTATCTCCCCGGTAAGGCTGCCAATCGGTAACGGTTCGCTCTTTTACCACATTACGGGTGCGATACTTTTTGAGATCGGCATCATAATATTTTTCTTCTTCCAGATATTGCTCCCGGCGATGATATCCGACTTCGGTGGAATAAGAAACATCGAATTTCACAACCTGAGCCACCAGAAGTGCAGGCTCAACAACCGGTTCGGAAAACTCAACCTCATCGATCTCTACCGGGGCATCGGATGCGGAATAGAGTTCGATAAAAGCATCTCGAACAAATTGGTCCTTGTTTTTCTCTGAGGGCGCGGTATAATACAGTGCGGGCATAGTGATTTCTCCTTTTTCTTTTTTATTATGAAAGCAAAAATGCTCATCATCCATTAGTAAGTTTTTTTCTTGCCATTTCTGAAACTGATTTCTTTGATCTTGATTTGAACGTCCAGTCGATCGAAATCGTATTGATATAGTTTTTGGGCGGTATCTTCCGAGGAAACGGAAACCGACCAATTATATTCACTACTCTTTCGGGAACGAACGGCCGTTGAAAACGTGGAGCCGAAGTTTCCAATGTTCAAATTGGTGTCGATCAGAACGTTTCCGTTGGGTTCTTCAAAGTAAATATCGGCGTGGAGCCCCGAAATATCAAAAAAACTGTTGTTTTTAATTTTCACGTCATAGTTGAAAACAGAATCGCCGTATTTTGTGGTGACATAGTGATCCTCATCGGGGGTGATGCTGATCTTCACATTGGAACTGCTATAAACGGCATTATAGATCCAGATGATTGCGCCGACCAAAGCAATTGCCATCAAGCCCAAGAAAGCCATATGTTGCTTTCGCTTTTTGGCCAAACGTTCCCGTTCTTGCGCCTCTTTTAGGCGGAGCGCCGCCTGTTCTTCTTGACGTTGTTTATATTCCCGTTCCAGATCGGGAAGATTTCGCCTACACTCGGCCAGAATGGAATCCGCATCTTTATAGCCGCCGATGGATTCCAGAAGGGTGATGGCATAGCGTGTTTTTTCGGGCTCCCTGCTTTCGATTTCTGCAAGGGCTGTTGTGTATAGCCGTTCTTTTTTCAGCAAAGCGGAGCGGTTGCGACATTCCTTGGCGAGAAATTCTGAATTGAGAACGCCGTTCAGGTTTTCAAACATTTCTGCAGTGGCAATTAGCCCGTTTTCGGATTGCACACGTTCCAGCCTGGCTAAGGCTTTTTGATATTCCTTCAAAGTGTCCTCGGGGATGGAATTGCTATTGAAGATGGGCTCAGCCTGCTTGCCGAAAAAAGCATCGTTCACAGATTGGGTTGCGCCGCAGGAATCGCAGATCAATTGGTTGGTTTCGGTTTGAATATAGATACTGCCGCCGCAGTTTTTACAAATCAGATCAGCCATAATATTCTCCTATTTAAGATATTTGCATCGGGTGTTTCGATCCTGAATCAAAATTAAAAGTTCATCAGAAAGGGATGTTGCGGTGGATTCTTTTGCAAGAACGGCCCGTTCAAATTCCTTGAATTTCAGCGTGATCTGCTCTTCGTAAACGGCGAGGGCCTCGTTGCTCATAGGATCGCTGTAGCGAAGGGCTTCATAAACCTTTTTGGTTAGGATCCGGGTGGGTTCTTCTTGCGCTTTGGCCGCCAACGTTTGGGCGTCGGCTGTTAGCATCCGGATCAATACCGTTTTTTCTTTGATGCGGAGATCAACGGCCTCAACGGCTTGGGCCGCCTCCCGAGCGCTGATAACGGCAATGGCAGTAAAGGCCAGAATGACGGCGCAAAGAATCACGCCGATCCATTCGGGAATGGCCGGGATCGCCATGGTAAGCCCCCCGAAAAAAAGCATGGCAGTTAAGCCCAGATAACTAAGGGAAGTTAGGGGGATGGAATAAAAGAGTTTTTGATGGTTTTCGGCCTTAAAGGTCAGATGGGCGCAGAATAATTGCCCGCCGAATGCGGCAGAGATAAAACACCATCCGATCCAGAAATGGCCTTTAAAATCATTGGGCGCAACAAAGGAGATCAGTTGGAATAGCCCAAAGCAAATCCCCCAAACAACCGCATAGGATTGGAATGTTTTCTTCATAGTTTAAACCTCCCGTTTGGCGCCGCATTTGGGGCAGAAATTACCGGCCCGTTCAAAGGTGAAACCGCAGTTGGCACAGGCATTTTTCTTTTGAAGGGACATTCCGCAGTGATCGCAGAACAGGGCCCCTGACGAAAGAAGAGTTCCGCAATGCTCGCAATAGGAAGCGGCGTTTCCGCCGGAAGAGGGCGCAGCGACTGTTCCCATAGCATCCTGCATCATACCGCCCACCATTCCGCCAACGGCGCCGCCCACGCCGGCCATGGTTCCGAATCCAACGCCCATATTGGTGAATTCGCCCACCGCCTCGTTTTGCGCCACTTGCTCGGCCACATCAAAGCCCCGCTCTTGGCCGTATGTATAGCCCTCTGTGCGCCGTTTTTCCGCCAGGGCTTTTGCTTCGATCAGCGTGCGCTTGGCATCGGTTTCCGCCTCAATGATATCCACCTGCTGGCGCAATTTGGCTTCGGCAATATCGGCATACTGGCGGA
>JAZNEH010000108.1:0-6573 GCA_045588515.1 Eubacteriales bacterium | reverse complement strand
GGATCCACGCCATGGGTATACATATTCATAGCCAGTGTAACGATATCCACATTGCCGGTTCGTTCGCCATTGCCAAATAACGTTCCTTCGATACGGTCAGCCCCGGCCAACATTGCCAATTCAGCATCGGCCACGCCGGTTCCCCGGTCATTATGCGGATGCAAAGAAATAGTAACGTGTTCACGATATTTTAGATTTTCGTGCATATATTCAACTTGGCTGGCGTAAATGTGGGGCATACTCATTTCCACTGTAACCGGCAGGTTGATAATAACGTTATTTTCAGCAGAGGGTTCCAGAATGTCCAGAACAGCATTGCAAACTTCCAAAGCGTATTCCGGCTCTGTTCCGGTGAAACTTTCGGGGGAATATTCAAAGCGGAAATTTCCGTCATACTCTGCGGCTAAGCGCTTTACTAATTTGGCACCATCTACCGCAATTTTCTTAATCTCTTCCTTTGATTTGCGAAAAACTTGTTCACGCTGAGCAACGCTCACAGAATTATAAAAATGAATGATTGCATTGGGCGCACCTTTGCAAGCATCAAACGTTCTGCGGATTATATGCTCCCGGCACTGAGTGAGAACCTGAACGGTTACATCCTCAGGAATCATATTATTATCGATTAGAGTTCTCAAAAATTCATATTCTGTTTCGGACGCAGCCGGAAATCCAACTTCGATTTCTTTGAATCCAACCTTTAAGAGCATTTGATAGAATTCCAACTTTTCTTCTAAACTCATTGGAATTACAAGGCTTTGATTTCCATCGCGCAAATCAACACTGCACCAAGCCGGAGCCTTTTCAATATGGTCTTTTTGCACCCATTTATAGTGGTTACCGGGCGCAGGATAATAGCCAACGTTATATTTTGTGATATCCATAGTACTCTCCTTATACCTCGGCGATTGCATCAACTTCAACCAAAACATTTTTGGGCAAAGTTTTAACTGCTACACAGGAACGGGCAGGTTTGCTGGTGAAATATTTGCCATAGATTTCGTTGAAAGCGGCAAAATGATCCATATCACTTAAAAAACAAACGGTTTTAACAACTTTATTCAAAGAAGAACCGGCGGCTTCTAAAACGGCAGATAGGTTTTTGCAAACCTGTTCAGTTTGAGCCTCGATGGTTGAGGCTTCCACATTTCCGGTTGTAGGATTGAGTGCAATTTGTCCGGAAGTAAAAACCAGATTTCCGCAACGGACAGCCTGAGAATAGGGGCCGATTGCATCCGGCGCATTGGATGTATAGATCTTATCACTCATTGTTTCTTCTCCTTATTCAACGATCTTAAAGCCTTCATTTTGAAGGGCCTGAATAATTTCCTGAACGTGTTCATAGTTACGGGTTTCCATCACGATCCGCAAGTAACAACCGGTAACGCTTTCAGTTTCGCCTCGTTCGTGATGAACACCGGTAACATTACCGCCGCAATCCGCAATGATGCGAGAAACATCCTTTAACTGTCCCGGTTTATCGATCAATTCAATCAAAAGACTGCTGGACCGGCCGGATTTCATTAAGCCTCGCTCAATTACTCTGGAAAGAATGGTAACATCAATATTACCGCCGGAAACAACACATACCACTTTTTTCCCCTCGATGGGAAATTTATTAAACATTGCTGCTGCAACTGCTGTTGCGCCTGCTCCTTCAGCGATCATTTTTTGTTTTTCGATAAGGGCAAGAATAGCAGAAGAGATTTCATCTTCCGTTACGGTTGCAATGTCGTCTACATATTCTTTGATAATTTCAAAGGTGTTTTCACCGGGTTGCTTCACTGCAATACCATCTGCGATAGTTGAAACAGAGTCTAAACACTCGATTTTGCCGTTTTTGATGGAATTATACATACTGGGAGCGCCGGCCGCCTGAACACCGTACACTTTCACATTGGGGCGGATTGTTTTAATTGCATAAGCAATTCCGGAAAGAAGCCCGCCACCACCAATTGGAACGATCACAGCATCCAGATCATCCAGATCTTGAACGATCTCCAAACCGATAGTTCCCTGCCCGGCAATTACATTTTCGTCATCAAAGGGATGAACAAAGGTATATCCTTTTTCCTCTTTTAATTCCAATGCTTTCTGATAAGCATCATCATAACATCCGGGCACCAAGCAAACTTGTGCCCCATAGGCCTTTGTTGCTTCCACCTTTGAAATCGGAGCACTATCCGGCAAGCAGATTAAAGAAGAAATCCCGCATTTGGATGCCGCCAAGGCAACTCCTTGCGCATGGTTTCCAGCCGAACAGGCAATAACGCCACGACTTTTTTCTTCTTCGGAAAGCATAGCAATTTTATAGCCGGACCCCCTCAGTTTAAATGAGCCGGTATTCTGAAGGTTTTCGGGTTTTAGATATAATTCGCAATTAGTGGGAATTCCGGGGGCTTTAACAACAGGAGTTTCTCGGATAATGTCTTTTAAAACAACGGATGCATGAAAAATCTTATCTAATGTCAGCATAATCTTTTTCCTTTCAAAATATCAAAAAATCCTGCCTCTTCCAAACAATAAAGAGACAGGATTTCAATACAATAAAATCTTGCGGTACCACTCTTTTTGCCGTTTAAACGGCCACTCACTGCGACAACTTGATCGCTCCCCTTACGCTAACGGTTGGGCTCCGTTCTCCCTACTTAAGCCATCGGCTTTTTCAGTTGACCGCTCCAAGGCCAGTATACAGAAGTTCTATCCACCGGCTCACACCAACCGCCGATTCTCTGAAGCAAGAATTCTTCTGCTTTTTCCTCATCATTGCGTTTTTTTGATTATAGCACCAGATAAAATAAATGTCAATAAAAATTAAGCATTTTTTATGGAAAAAATCAGGGATTTCAATCGATTACCTTCAGCCAGCCTTCGGGAGCCGGAATCGTGCCCATTTGGATTCCACGTAAAGTGTCATACAGTTTCTGGGTTACAGGTCCCATATTGTTCATTCCGGAGGGGAAACAGATCTCCTTCCCGTGATCCACGATCTTTCCAACGGGAGAAATTACTGCCGCCGTTCCGCAAAGACCACATTCGGCAAAATTTTCAATTTCATCCAAACGTATTTCGCGTTCTTCAACCTCCAAGCCTAAATAATCCTTAGCAACCTGTAATAAAGAACGACGAGTGATGGAGGGCAGAATGGTTTCAGATTTCGGGGTAATAATCTTCCCGTCTTTCGTAACAAAAATAATGTTTGCGCCGCCGGTTTCTTCGATAAAAGTACGGGTAGCGGAATCTAAATATACATTTTCATCAAAGCCTTTTTCATGCGCATCCACAATGGCATATAAACTCATTGCATAATTCAATCCGGCTTTAACATGGCCGGTTCCCCGTGGTGCGGCACGGTCAAAATCAGAGATCCGCAATGTTAAAGGTTTAACCCCGCCCTTAAAATAAGGGCCAACCGGTGTTGCAAAAACCCGGAACTGGAATTCAGTGGCTGGTTTTACGCCGATGATGGCATCGCTACCGAACATAAAGGGCCGCAAATAAAGAGATGCACCAGAACCATAGGGCGGCACCCATTCTTTATTGGCACGAACAGTTTCTACAACCGCATCAACAAAACGGTCCACAGGGAATTCAGGCATCTTTAATCGCGCACAGGAACTTGCCATTCTTTCAGCGTTCAGATCGGGCCGGAAACAAACGATCTTGCCATCTGCTGTGGTATATGCCTTCATTCCTTCAAAGCAAGTTTGGGCATACTGCAAAACACAAGCACATTCGCTCATTGAGATCATATCGTCGCCTGTAAGCGTCCCTTCATCCCAAGACCCATTTTTATAATTAGAAACATATCTTTTATCGGTTTTCACATAGGCAAAACCTAAGTTACCCCAATCAATATCTTTTTTGCTCATTTAAATCAACCTTTCGCTATTAGTTTTTACCATTTTAGCCCTTTAAAGCGTTAATGTCAAGAGAAATTTTGAAAATTAACGAATTCCGTCTTCTCTTTAGCGGCAAAACTCATCAAAAAGCGGGCGATATTTTTCCGGCACTTCATATCTGGAATTATTCAGCGATTCCATAAAATATTCACCTTTATCAGAGCGAAATACTGAATATTCAAAAAATAAGACTGTTTGCTCCGCATCACATAAGTTCAATGTTCCAACGCAAGCGTGATTCTGCAAATTTCCATCTTTCATTGTTGGCCCATTTGTTATTTCACGAATCGCTGCGACAGACTCTTTGGAAACAAATCGGTTTTTATAGTTCATATATGAATGGAATGAATAACCGCTGAAAAATTCATCAAACGTCATTGTTTTATAACGGTCATAAATATCCTTCCTCAAATAACAGCGGTTGGATTCGTGTGAAATCATAATCATCGTTTTTTGATGGCTGATCCTGGCACTGGCTCTGGCAAAGTAATTATAATTAAATTGCGATAGCAACAACGGTACATCATAATTGGTAACAACGCCATAAATAGTACCTTCGCAATCGCCAAAGTGTTTCTTGCTTTCAATATCAAGGGCAAAGTATTGATTTCCGCAATATTCCAAAATATCTTCTGATGTTTTAGAATAACGCACATGTTCTTCCTTTAACCGATCCAGAGCAGTGCAGGAGCAACATGATAATAAAATTGTGCCTAATAGAATCAAAGCAATGATCTTTTTTATCTTCATAATCCTGCTCCTCATTCCAAATTCAAATGCTTATAAATGATGTTCTTGCAAACGAAGTATAACACAGACGAAAGAATCAGACTAACCAGCGAAACTCCGCCAAATATAAGATGCCAAACCGTATCACCATTTAATGTACCGATCCAATTAAAGAGGTTGTTGAAAACATTAGTTGTTGTCATCAAGATCAAGAAAATGGTGCCTAAAATTTGTGTCAAAAGATAGTAGCCGAAATATACGCCAAAGGAAGCCAGTATCCGATTCTTTTTTGCCAATTGACCAATGGTGATGCAGGAATAAAAGAGCATCAGCATATAAAATACCGCAATGCACGCCGTTAAAATTCCTTCAATAGTCAGAAAGATGGTTGTGAAGCCGGTATATTGATAGCAACGTTTATAAAGATATCCAATTGCCTTCAAAATTTCAAATAGCGGTTCGCCAAATGTGCAAACGCAAACAGAGAACAAAACCACGATCATTGATGCAAATACAGATAAAAAAGCAGTGATCCATTTGGATAAAATATGCTGATTTCCTGTTACAGGCAACGTCATCGTCAGATACCCTTCCGCCGTGAAGAAATTCTTATAGTAACGAGTGATTGCCGTAACAAAACACATTACCAGGCAAAGTAGGATACTAATGACAAACATCACCACTGAAGAATAAAAAACGATATCGTAAGTTTGACTTCCGTTATCAAAAATCTGAATAATTCTGGAGAAAAAAGCAACCACCAAAACAATTAATTCAAACGGAAGTAATGCACGTATATAATGTAATAATTCATATTTTAAAAGTTTCTTTACCATTTGAATACCTCCCGGAAAAGCGCATCCACGCTCATTTCGTTTTCGGTTCTAATCTCGTCAACACTTTTATGCAGAACCACTTTTCCCTGCTTGATAAAAATGACATCATCTAATATTTCTTCAATATCAGAAATAAGGTGAGTAGAAATAATAACAGAAGCATCTGGATTATAGTTATTAATGATCGTTGAGATAATATAATCACGAGTGGCAGGATCCACACCCGCAATCGGTTCATCCAAAACGTATAATTTTGCGTTTCGGCTCATCACCAAGATCAAAGAAACTTTTTCTTTATTTCCCTTAGAAAGGGTTTTAAGTTTGTTTTCAGGCTCGATCCCCAAACGGTTTAACATTTCATAGGCTAAGTCAACACGAAAATCAGCATAGAAATCGGAGAAGAATTCAACGATCTGTTTCACCGACATTCGGTTATTTAAAAAGTTATTATCCGGCAGATAAGAAACCAAAGTTTTACTATCTACACCGGGACGATAACCGCAAACCGTTAACTCCCCTTCTGTTGGTTGCAATAATCCGTTTATTAACTTGATTAAAGTTGTTTTTCCGGAGCCATTGGGGCCTAATAATCCAATAATTTTCCCGCTCTCCACCGTTAGATTCAGTTGATCTAATGCCAACAAGGATCCATACTTTTTAGAGAGATTTTCGCAATTTAGAATTACACTCATTTCTTCCACTCCTTCACGTAGCGAATCGTTTCTTCTGCAGAAAAACCCAAGGATTCCATATCACTGAAATAAGCCTCAGTTTTCTTGCGAACCATTTCTTTTGCAATTGTTTGAGCCCGCTCTGTTCCCTTTGAAACAAACCAACCGGAGCCACGCACAGAGTAAATCAACCCCTCTTGCTCCAATTGTTCAAAGGATTTTTGAACCGTATTCGGGTTAACGCCCGCTTCCAAAGCCACTTCCCGAACAGAAAGTAGTTTTTCTTCCGCTTGAAGATCTCCGCATGCAATCTTGACACAGATTTGTTCCACAATTTGCGGACAAATCGGTCTGTTTTTATCTAATTTCCAACGCATTCAGCAACACCTTTCCTTTAAATTGTACTAAGTCGGAGGCCAAGCGGTCTTAGGAAGA
>JAZNEH010000107.1:0-1983 GCA_045588515.1 Eubacteriales bacterium | reverse complement strand
CAAGTCTTTTTATGAAAAAAGGCCACCGTGTATGAACCGGTGGCCTTTTGGGATTAAACAGTTCCGTTGCGAACGGCTTCAAAGTCTTCCTCAATTTCTTTGGAGGGTGCGGGGGTCATTAGAGAAACAACCACGATGCAGATCGCCGAGAAGATGAAAGCGGGTAATAATTCATAAATTGCAAAGATCCCACCCAATTTGCTGATGACCAGTTTCCAGAGGAATACCATCCCGGCACCGCCCAGCATACCGGCAATGGCACCGGCTTTCGTGGTGCGCTTCCAGAAGAGCGAGAAGAGCATCAGAGGCCCAAAGGTTGCGCCGAATCCGGCCCAGGCGAAGGAAACGATCTGGAAGATCACGCTGTTTTCGTCCAAGGCGATCAAAATACCGATCAATGTTAAAACAAGAAGTGTAATGCGGGAAACCGTCATCACCTGTTTGTCGGAGGCGTTCTTTTTGAACACTCCGTGGAACACGTTTTTAGCAAAGGCAGAGGCCGCAATCAGCAAATAAGAATCGGAAGAACTGATGGTGGCGGCCAGAATACCTGCCATCACAAACCCGGCCAACAAAGAGGGCAGATAGGTTACCGATAAAGTAATAAAGATGCTTTCGGCAGAGGCTTTGGTTAAATGTGCAGTGGGGAAAAGTTGCCGGCCTACAAGGCCGATGAAAACGGCAACTCCCAAGGAGATCACCACCCAAACTATCGCAATCCGGCGGGAGCGTTTCAATTCGTCTTCTTTGCGGATCGCCATAAAGCGGAGCAACACTTGGGGCATTCCAAAATAGCCAAGCCCCCAAGCCATCATCGAGCAAACCGTTAGGATTCCATAATCAGCGGCAGCCCCAAAGATCGGCTTTCCACTTTCCACGATTTGTTGCCCGGCCTCATTCAGAGTGGGGGAAGCCAACCCAAAGAACTCCAAAAATCCGGGGATCTGCTTAGCATTTTCAATCACAGCCCCCAACCCGCCGGCGTGGATGGTGCTGACAATAACGATCACCGTTAGCGCAACGATCATCACAATGGCCTGCATAAAATCTGAAATACTCTCAGCCAAAAAGCCGCCTAACAGCGTATAAAGCAATACAAATGCGGCGCCCAGAATCATCATACTCTGATAAGAGGTATCAAACAGGGTGGAAAACAGTTTGCCGCAGGTAACAAAACAACTGGAGGCATAAACAGTAAAGAAGATCAGAATAAAGGCGGCGGCGATAATCATAATCGCCTTTTTCTTTTCCCGGAACCGATTAGAGAAAAATTCCGGCAGAGTAATGGAATTGCCGGCTCGAACGCTATATCTCCGCAATCGCTTGGAAACGATCAGCCAGTTCAGATAGGTACCAACGGCCAGGCCAACGGCAGTCCAAAAAGCATCAGCCAGGCCGCACCAATAGGCAACGCCGGGCAGGCCCATCAAAAGCCAACCGCTCATATCCGAGGCTTCGGCGCTCATAGCGGTAACCCAGGGTCCTAGGGAACGCCCGCCTAAAAAATATTCTTCCGAGTTTTTATTGGCTCGTTTTGCATAAAAAATACCGATCAAAATAACAGCCGCCATATAAACGACCATTGCGATCAAAACCTGCAGTTTGCTTGAATCCATAGTGTTTTCTCCTAATTTAATGATGTTTAATATATTAGCACGCTAAAGTGTAAAAGTCAAGGGATTATAAATATTTTTTATAGTATGATAAAAAATATTTCCGGCAGTGTTGCAAATTAAAAGGAGTTTTGATACACGGTAAAGATGGATAAAAATATTCCCAGAACGTTGTTCTCGAAATTTTTTTGTCTATGGGCTACAAAAAGATATTTTTGCTGTTTTTGCGTATGAATTCGAACTCTTACATAAATCACGGCGAAAGCCGTGTATATCATCAATTCCGCAGGAATTGCATATCATCAAAACGAAGTTTTGTATATCATCATTGCGAAAAGAAATGCAGCCTGCGGCTGATGATATACACCTT
>JAZNEH010000106.1:0-2444 GCA_045588515.1 Eubacteriales bacterium | reverse complement strand
TGCTTAAAATTAAATATTAACTACCATAGGGGCTTTTTTGTACTGTCCGCACAAATTGGGGCAGTCCACTGAGGTGCTTTCCTTTTTATTCTTGATAGAAAATATCGATGATTTCACCAACGTACATTTTGTGGTGTCCGCCAGTGCCGTAAACTTTTTCCTTTAACTGCTCGTTCAATACCAGATTTTTATCAAGATCCTGGGCAAAAACTTTTTTGCAGATTATGGTGAGTCTTGCTTCTGCAAAATATGGGATGCCTTTTTCGGTGTATTCAAGGGTTAGACCGCAATGTTTGATTTTGTCTTGATCCTTTCCGCTATTTCTGCCGCAATAGGTGAGGATGTTGCGATATTCTTCATCAAAAAAAGAAAGAGAATAGCCATTTTGTTCTTCCAGAAAAGAATAGGTATATCGTTCGGGTCGAACATAAATTTGCGAAACAGGCTTTCCGAAAAGTATTCCAAAGGATCCGTAACTTGCGGTCATCGTGTTACATTTTTGGGAGTCACCGGCAGTGATTAACATCCAGTCATTATTGATTAAAGGAAATATTTTTTCGTTAAATTCATTCGGCTGAATATGTTTCATTTGAATACCTCCATTCTGACTCTTATTATACGGATTTTAAAAACAAAATTCAACTTTTATTTTGGAAACTCATAGAATGAAATGGTGTATTATAAGGAGGTGGTCCTTTTGGAGTACACTGTTAAAAGTGCAACTTATGCAATGAAAGGAAAACAAATCTTAATTGAAAACGGCGTTCGAGCAAGTGTTGGAAAACATCTTAGAGAGAGCGGCTGTGAATATTTTTTAAAAGTTTCCGATCGAAATGCTGAACTTGCAAAGGAGATATTGGTGAAATATAATATTATTATTTGAGGTGGTATTTGTGGTTTATCTTGATAATGGTGCGTCTTCGCATCCAAAACCGCATTGCGTAATTCAGGCAATGACAAATTGGATGAATCGTAACGGCGCAAATCCGGGGAGAAGCGGTCACCGTTTATCAATGGAGGCCGCCGAATTAATTTATAACACCCGAGTCGAATTCTGTGAAATGTTCGGAATGAATGACCCTGAAAAAATTATATTGGTTCCGGGTGCAACGTATGCGCTGAATACTGTTTTGTTGGGCTTATTTAAACCTGGTGACCATTTGATAACAACGGATCTTGAGCATAATAGTATTTTGCGCCCGTTATGGCATCTCAAAAAGAAGGGTATCGATGTTTCAATCGTGCCAGTAGATTTTTTCAATGAAGAAAAAACGGTTGACGCTATAATGGAGAAGGTGCAACCCAGCACAAAGGCAATCATTTGTACGCAATGCTCTAATGTTTGCGGTTATAGGATGCCGATTAAAAGAATCTCTGCTAGGAAACCAAAAAATATTTTGTTAATTGTGGATGGAGCGCAGGGGGCCGGTATTATTGAAACGAACGTTAAGGAAATGGGAATTGATTATTATTGTGCTCCTTCCCATAAGGGATTGATGGGTCCTCAGGGTGGCGGTTTATTGATTTTGAATAATACACCGCCGGAGCCTTTGGTATATGGCGGAACCGGAACGGAGAGTATGCACTTTGAACAACCCAGCACTTTGCCGGAAAAACTGGAAAGCGGAACGCTTTCTGCACCGATTTGCGCAGGGATGTTGGCAGCCGCAAAGTATTTGAAGGGAGTCGGTCAAGATAAGGTTTTTCAGCGAAAAAAAGAACTGACAGCATATGCCTATGAAGAGTTGAGGTCGGTTCGCAAGGTTGAATTATATATGCACCCTGTAAAGGAAAAATGCTTGAGTGTTATTCCGTTCAATGTTACCGAAAAATCCTCGGATGAAGTTTCGAACTTTCTGAATGAGAACGGAATCTGCGTGAGAAGTGGGCTTCATTGTGCTCCGCTTTTTCATCATAGAATGAAAACGGTCGGACGTGGTATGGTTCGGGCCAGTTTGGGATGGTTTAATTCAGAGCGTGATGTTGATATGTTGGTCCGTTATTTGAAAAAAATATGATAATTTTTAAAAAATCTATTTATTTTAATATAGAACTATGCTATAATGTAAAAAAATATTCTAATGCAATAATTATGTAGTATAACGAAAAGGAGTGTGTTGACGTTGGCGGCTTTCAATGATTTTTTAAATCACATAATGAATGTGTTCCGCACGTTTCAGTTTAAAGACCTTATCGATATTCTGGTTGTTGCATATTTGATTTATAGTGTTTTGCATTTTATTAAGCAAACCCGGGCCGGCCATTTGATGAAAGGCCTTGTGATTTTGTTTGTTTTGATCGCATTAAAATACCGGACTGACATTTTTGAGGTGTCAGCCCGGCATCTTTTATTTATTCATCAGCCCCCTCTCCGGCATCAGCAACGGAACTGCCTCCGAGTGCTGCGGCTGCCGCTTCTTCCTTTTGGCGCTTTACGGTCCATC